>JBAVPI010000504.1:0-8538 GCA_049692915.1 Pyrinomonadaceae bacterium | reverse complement strand
TGAATGACCGGCACACACTTATGAGAGGTCGAAACAGACTTCTGAACGACCGGCACAGACTTCTGACTCACCGGCCACACTTATCAACCACCGGAACGCAGTTCTGAGCACTCAGCGCACACTTCTGAGTCACCGGAATGCTCTTCTGAGTCATCGGAACGTCCTTCTGAATGACCGGAACACAATTTTGCGTCATCGAACTATCTAATATTCCAAACAGATGCACTTCGGACAACGCCAAAACTAAGCGGGGGCGGGCGAATGCACACAATCTACCGGAGTAAAGATTGATGAGAGAAATGCTGTCCCGCGCTCCAGTTGAATGAGTTATGAACCGCGATCTTATTTTTGCGCCATCTGTTTTCCGCGAAACGAAATGGTTTCGCCGGGTTTCATCTCGTAAAAAGGTATTTTTAGTTTCTTAAGACCGGCGGCAAATTCTTCGGCATTTACAGCCATACCCGGAGAAGTAGCATAATGCTGAGGAATTGCCAGCTTCGCGCGAACAGATTGTGCTGCCTTTGCCGCCATGCGTGGCTCCATTCCGAAGTGACCACCGATATTGAGCAGAGCGAGATCAACTTGATATTCTTCACCGATAGTTTCCATATCTTTGAAATATGCCGTATCGCCGGAATGATAAATGGTCGGGCCATTCCTGATAATCAAGACAAATCCCGCAGGATTTCCGCCGTAAGCTCTTTCCGCTTCAGTCGGGCCGGCTTTCGGATTAAAGACGCTGCTTGAATGTACAGCCGGTGTCATTGCCACCGTCACTTCGCCGTCAGCGATTTGAATTTCGCCGCCGATTCCCATGATCGCGTCCGTTTCAGCTTGTTTACCGGGAAACCCTGCCAGCTTTACCAAGTTACCGGCTAATTCAGGATTGCTGATGAGTATTGCTCCAGTCTTTTTTGCTATTTCAACCGCATCGCCGACGTGATCGCGGTGTCCGTGCGTCAGAAGAATGTAGTCAACCTTTGAAAGAGAGGCCAAAGGGTCTTTACCGTTTTTCACTTCAGGATTAGAGGGGTTGTTGAGCCACGGGTCAATCAATAATACTTTGCCTTTGGGCGTCGTGATTGAAAAAGCCGCGTGCCCGAACCACTTGACCTTCGTTTCCTGCGCCGATACCTGATAAGCGGAAACAACCGTCATCATAACTAACGCTACAAACAATCCGCATGTCTTCATAATTATCTCCCCGACAAATTAGAAGTATCGTAGAGCGTCCCGTCCTGATTTACAATAACTTCTATTTTAATTTCCTCACACGAAGCGGCTAACGCTTGGATTCAGTGCTGCATGAGAGTGGAGCGATTGGGCAATCATCTGCAATCGCTTGTCGTAGGTCTCGCGCATGACTGTAACGTTATTCACTCTCCGGTTGATTAAGTTGTGATACTGCCTACTGGTAGAAGTATTCAATCTCATCAGGGGTTGAAGAGTGTTCCTGCCTCGCCATCAGGCTCTTACTTCCGTGTGCTCGCAGGGCAAACTGCGAACTAAGTCATGCACTTCCGAAAAGTTACTGATTTTTGTAGGAAGCAGCCATGCCGATTCACCATTCTTAAACTGAATCTCAATTCGCCAGATACCTTTGAAGTTGGTCGCACGGTTATGTCTCGTTCGGTCAACCACACGGCTCAAATCCGTCCATGCAAAGCTTTTTCCATCGTTGCATACTAAACCTGCATCGGAAAAATACTTGACCGATTTGAGATAACCTCTGCGAAACAGCCACACAACAACACCGAACATAATCAACGTCGTCAAGCCAATCAATAGCATCGCGGGCGCAAGCTTAGACCCCTTTGCCAACTCGCTGATGAAAAGCAAAGAGCCGAGCGGAACCATAATAATTGCGAGTAGGATAAGTGAGACGAATTGCCGGTTGAGTGTTTTGACCGCCAGCCTCTCCTTTCCACTCGTTCCCGCCCACGACTTTATTCCCAGACCTGTTTTGCTCCGGGAAGCAGCAACGTCCGACGGTTGATCTCGCTCGCCCTCAATGATTGTTACCGCCGCATCGCCCGCCGTCAGAGGTTGAGCGCGTACCGCCGTCGCCCCGCGCTCTTCATCACGGGCAAATATGTACGCCACCATGTTTCGATGTGTGGCTAAGCTCAAAGATTTCCATTTCTCAAGCGTGCCTAGCTGTTCTCTGGTCGTCATGCTCAGCTCATCAATGTGGCTGTTGAGAGACTTTATAATCCGGTCAACGTGTTCAGACCGGAGCAACAGAAACGTCCCTTCCTCTTCCGGTTGAAGAAGATCGCCACTTGATATCGAGCCGTCAGGTCGCTCGTCGAAGACTTGATCGTAACGGCCCCAGTAATCCAGAAATATTTCTTCCTCACCCCATGCACGACGCAGCGGGAGGCACGCGCTTATCTCCTCGTCGAGCCACATCATGTCAACTAATTTCAGACTGTCAGTTTTCATCAAATTATTATCGGGATTTTCTTGTCCGATTTGTTGATTTTTCATTCTCAACTAATTTTAATGACATAAAAAACGATTGTAGCGAACAGGATCATTGCAATAGTAATGATGAACATTAAGCGCATCAGCACACGGGGGGAAAAATACTTTCCCGGAACAGATAAATTTGCCGCCGCTGATTTTTGAATAACGTCCAGCGAATCGAAGTACGCCGTATCGCCGCGCTGTGCCGCGCTGATGGCTTCATCTCTCCACGACCCGGCTTTTTCCTTCCATGTTACTGCTTCGCCAATATGCTTGGAAGGCCGCGCGCTATAATTGTTCATGAACAAATTATATTTATAAAGATCGCCGTCGGCGAATTTAACGTCCAGAGAAGTTCGCCAGCCGCCCTGAAATTCGTTCACGCTGATTTCGCCCGTATCTTTTAATTCACGATAGCGAACCAGTCCGTCCGCCGTTTCGATAAGCTGCGTCGGCGTGAGATAAATGCCTTTCTTAATCGGCGAACGTCTCCCTCTGAAAAATCCCCATGAGAGATATAAAAAACAGAGCGCAAATATCAATGCGCTGCCCGCAAACACAATAATCCATTTCAAATCGAACACGAATCCAAAGTCGTCGAAAAACTCGATGATGTCTGCGAGAAACAAAATGAATCCGATTGACAGGTAAATTAATAAAACTCCTCTTGTGTAGGTGGAGACATAACGGACTCTCAAAAAATCGCCGTCGGTATTTTGCAGTCGAAGCAGATTCTCCTGAGTTTCTTTCGGCAAATCACGGAACAAATAAACTCTCTGCGCGGGCGTTATTTCCGCCGCCGATTCACTGTCAAAACTCTGCCGGTAAAATTGCTGATTCGTCATTTCGTCACCTCGCTTAACCTTTGCAAAATCTCTCCCGCCTGTGTGGTCTTAAAGCGGTACTCAATCTCGCCCGACCATGCGGGCTGAAAAAGATTCGCGTCGAAAGCGACGAGCAGAGTCTTCTCGCCTTCGAGCGAAAATCTCATTTGTCGCAGGCGTTCGTCCGTGAAAGGAATATTGATAATCGGGCTAGAGCCTTTGAGGGCCAGCAGGCGCGTTTTCGTCAAAGCGATGAGCGATGTGATTAAAACTTTTCTCCAATTAGCATATCTTCCGGGACTGCGAAAATTACGGTATGTAATCGAACCTCTGACATCTTCCTCAAACAGAACGATGCCCTCCGGCTGCAACTGAGACTTATAAGCCGCGGCGACTTTTCTCGCCCTGATACTGAAAATCACCGAGAGTGTTGTGAAGACGAAACCGAGCAAAAACAGAACGCCCGCCGGAATCAATCCGAACGCCGCTTCGCCGAAACGAACGCGATTATTTGTCAACGAAGGCAGCCACAGACAAATGCCGCCGATGATAACTCCTAAGATCAGCAGCGAAACCCCGACCCTCAAGCCCGTTTTTCTCATAATGATTTCACATGAAATGCTTATGTCGGCTTCAAAGCTTTAGATACGACTTCGTTTCCTGTAATCCAGCCATTGACGATGAGATGACATCAATTATCCTCTAACTTTATAGATGCGAAGCGGCATAACGCCCCAACTAACACGGCCCGCGCGAGCAGGCTTCAGTATCATTGCAGGGAGAGGAACATGAAAGTCATGCTATCGCGTGTCCGGGTTGAATGGGTTGTTAGCAGGCTTTGCATTCCTCTCCGTATGCGAGAAAATGAGAGACTATGGCGCATGGTCAGATTAGCGAATTAATGCCTGCCCCAAGCACGGTCGTCTTCGACTTGCTACACAACTATCAACTCAGGCTTGAATGGGACACGCTGTTGCGCGCTGCATATTTAGAGGGAGACCATCGGGCGGCGGGCAAAGGCGTCACGTCAGTGTGCGTCGGACGCCGATCATTGGGTGGGATTGCCCTCAGGACGATTTATGTCACCTTTGAACGCCCGACGCTGGCGGCTGTCAAGATGGTCAATGCGGCCGCGTTCTTCGAGACATGGGCGGCGTCCATTCACCACGAAGACCTCTCGCCCCGTGAGTCGCTTATCACCTACAAATTTCATTTCAGAGCCAAGCCACAGTTATTGAGGTTCATGTTGGAGCCGATGATGAAAGCAATCTTCGTCTGGGAGACAAGAAAACGTTTACGAGCATTGCGCGCATATCTGGCGCGCAATGCTCAGGCGGAGACCAAGTAAGAGATACGCCGACATGACCCTTATAGATACTTAAAGCCATGTGTGACGCTTCAGGCCCGAATTAACCGGGCGCGGGCGGAAGCCATTCAACCTCAGTGCAAGGAAGAATGATGAAAACAATGCTACTACTACTGCGCGCGGGCTGAATCTGTCTTAGCGTGACGCAGTTTAGCGTGGCGGTTTTTCCATCCGCGACCAGTTCTGCTTTAGTTCAACCGCCGGGTCGAAATTCGAGTTATTGGTGAGGATGAACGAGCCGTCGGGACGACTCCACCCGTGGCTGTAGCCTGCGTTGAGTTCGACCGGGTTGCCTTCGCCGTCTTTCCACGTTTCAACTTCGCGAATCGTCTGGATGAAACGGCGCTGGCCTGCGTCGGAAGAGGCTTGGCCCCGTTCCCAATCTCTCATGCGCGCGTCGGATGCGTCGCTCTGCGACTTGGCGTAGGCTTTGCTCTGCTCGCCCATCAGTCGCAGACGTTCCATGCGTCCCGCGTGTTCGACGTTGCCGAGGCGCGTCAGGAATCCCTCTTTCGCCTGCGTCCATATCGGATTCATCCTGTGACTCGTGCCGATGGTTCCGAAAAGTTTAAGCGCTTCGGTTTCGCGCGCAGCCGGGTAGCGCATGACGACCTGATGAAAAACTGATGTCGAAGCGCCTCCGTTGGGCGCGCCCGTGTACATGTCGCGACTCTGGGTCATGATCACCATGACGCCGATCTGGGCCAGTCCCTTAGTGCCGTCGGGCCATGTGAGAGTGCCGTACACGCCGCTGCCGGACATGGTCGTGGCCGTGCCGTACTGCTGAGATGTCGCGTTGTTGCTCGCGCTCATCTTGTCGAGGGAAGCCTGTAGGCTCTCGTCACTGCGGACGTTGCTGACCGTCGCGCCGAGTTGTGTGCGCGCCAGATTCTCAAGATACTGCGCCGCATTGAATGGAGGGCTGACCTGACACCCGCCCTGCCGGGAGGCGGCCATTAAGACCTGCTGCATCGTCGGGTCTTGGCTGTATTCAAAAGATCGAACGGGCAGCACCGAGTATCGTATCGCCCCGTCGGGCGAAGTCAACGTTATCGGCCAAGACACAATCTCGCCCCGGCATTCGTTCACACTCTTCCAGCGGACGCCGCCCTCGGCCCGCCAACCGCTCGGCACCAGCATGCTCATCGCCTCGACGGGCCTGTCGAAGCCCATCTCATCAAGGATGCGGACGCGCTTGAGCACGAGATAATCTTTGCCTTCGACCAGCCCGGAAGAGGTTCGACGCGGCGTGCCCCCGTTTCCCGATTGGCTTTCAACAGAGTCGGAGACAGTTCCATCGGGCGTGCTTTCATCGCCCGAAATGCTGCCACAGGCGGTCAAGAGTAAGAGCAGACATACGAACGGAGCGGACAAGCGTGACATGGGTAACATGGATGATCCTCGCGGTTGGTGAATGGCAGCGCGCGCCGATGTGGTTGACCGGCCTAGCGCTTACGGTTTCCCCGGTGTGCAAATCACGCGCATCGTCTCACAGGGACTTATTCAAGTGCAATAGCGGCGTAGCCGATGGGCCGGATTAGTAACCTGTCGTCAACCTGAGACCTCTTCGCGGACGCGTGCGTCCTCCGCGCCTGATAGTTGTTGACTCGCGCAGGCAGTTTGTCATAAAAGCACTCCGCCTGATTAATACGTCACGTCTTCAAAGGCGGCGCGAAAAGAAAACCGTCTCGGAGCTATCATTGCCAGACCGAAGCACACAGAAGAGCCGACGCCCGTTCCTGCCGGTCAACTATCGCGGGCTGCTGTTCGACCTCGCGGCCTTCGTGGTCAACGTCTTTCTCATACGGTTTCTGACGCGCCGCATCGGGCGTTTGCTGGCCCTGACTTTCCTGAGCGACGACCCGCAGGCGAGCCGCGCCCTTCTCTACATCATCTCGACGGCCTTCGCCGCGCAACTCATCGGCGCGTGCCTCAAACGCAGGCCGCTTCAGGCGAGACTGCTCGCGCAACACGACAGCGACGAGAGTCCTTTCGGCTGTTTAATCATTCTTCACTTCGCCTTGACGCTCGTCACTTCCGCAGGAATCGTCGCGCTGCTTTCGCCCAACTCGTCGGGCGGCGTCACGGTGCTCGTCTTCTTCCTCGGCATGATCCCGACGGCGCTCGTCTGGCGCGCGATGATGCCGTATAAGAAGCCGCCACGGCCTGACTGGCGCAACTCGCGCGGGGCGGAGATCGTCGCAGACCTCTGCCTCTTCGCGTACATGCTCGTGAACCTCGCCGTCTGGAACACACTGACCGCCGGGTCAGCCGCGCGCGCGACGGGCGTGGGCGACGTGGTCTCCCGCGCCCTCGGCTTCGTGCTGCTCAGCCCCGTCATCCTCCTCTTCTACCTCCCGCCGCGCCTCCTCTTCCTCGTCGAAGATTATAAATACCGCGCGACGTGGATCAGCATGACGCTCGCCATCGCGCCCGTCGCGTACCGCCTCATCATCGGCTCGCCTCTGGATACGAATTGGTGATGGCGTGGAGCGGACGGGCGGACGGTGAAAGCAGATCACAGAAGAAAAGAGATTTGCGGGCGCGTCACCGCTACTGAACTCTCGCAGGCGCGGAGGTGTTAACTGGCCCGCCCGCTGAAAGTCGGCGATGCGGCGATAATGCTTTCGATCACCTCCGTCTTGGCATGCGCGTATGCGTTCATGTCCGGCCACTCTCTCGCGGCCAGTTCGCGCTTCGTCTGCTCGTAGCGGAGTCTGTCGCCGATGTTTTGGCGCAGGCGGTCACGGAACGTCAGGGTTCGCTCAATCTCCGGGCAGCCCGTCGAGTAGATGTGGATGTGCACGTCCCTTTCAGGAGTACGAAACATCCGGTGCTCGTTCCAATCCGGCTCCCGCACCCGCAGGACATACCCCGCCGCTTCCAACCGGGGCAGGTAGGCGGACTCGTCCGCGGAATCCGCGACCACGACGAGAATGTCTATGATGGGCTTGGCGGTCAGACCGGGGACGGACGTAGAACCGACATGTTCGATTCGCAGGGCAGAGCAGCCGAGCGCGTCGGCGATGACGCGTGCGTGCGCCTCAAACTTCTTCGGCCACTCCGTGTCGTAGTCGGCGAGCTTGATCTCGCGTTTTTCGACGCCTCCGATCAGTCCTGTCTCCAACGGTTCATCTGCCATGACAGTCCTTTCACGACCGGCGGAAGCGTTCACACTTCAATTAGCCCGATCAAGGAGCGGCCCGGCACATTGATTCGAGCTTAATGAATAAATGTGCCCGGCCCCGTCGCTACTATTTGAACCAGAGCTTCGTGCGCGCCGTCCAAGGGCTGTCCTTGTAGCGTGTGTGGAGAAGCGTGAAGGCGCGTCGCGAAAATTCGCCCGTCGCTTCGTTCGTGCAGCCGTAGCGCGTCGTCTTGACGCAGAGGTGAAGCGCTTCGGGGATACGCGGGTCGGCGGGTCGGCGCGCGGCGTAATTCAAAACTTCCGCGGTGAGAAAATTCGGCGCGGTGTCGTAAGCCGAGAGACGGCGCAACTCTTCGCGCGCCGCATCACGTTGAGCCGCGCTCAGGAATTCCGGCGGCGCGATGGCGGGCGCGTCGGTCAAAGATTCACCGATGCGTTCGGCGGCGGTCACAGTTCCCTTGAAACCGGCGAGTTCGCACCACCAGTTGTCGCGATAATCGTCTATGCGCGCGAACGGCGTCGTCCGCCCGATGCCGTTGTCCACGTAAGGGCGCATTCCCGGATAGCGGAGCGCGGCGAAGACGACGGCGAAACGGCGCGCGCTCGCGTCCGTCGCGTTCAGATAAGCGTTGACTTCTTCGCTCAACTCCGGCGCGAGTTCTCGTACCAGCGCGGCGAGTTCGCGGCCCGCGTTTGAATCGTCGAGCACGCCTGCGCGCAGCCACGCGGCG
>JBAVPI010000503.1:0-1514 GCA_049692915.1 Pyrinomonadaceae bacterium | reverse complement strand
CGCCAGCCCCGCGCCCTTCAGAAAGCCGCGACGACTCACGCCCCCGCTGTGCGACCCGCCGCCCGTGCCCTTTTCTTTCTCGTCCGACATCTTTCGCCTCACCTTCAATCCTTTTCACTCGAATACATTGAACGATTTAACTACCCGCGATGCGGATAGGATAACAGAAGCCGCGATGCGTCTTGAAGAGTTATGCGCCCGTGATTTTACGAGTCATCACGTCACAAATCTGAAGACACATTTGTAACCACCGGCATAAACACAGAGACGTGGAGTCGCAGTTAGGTTAAACCCTGCGGCTCTCCGTTCCCGTGTTTGAGATTTGAAATTGACACCATTGTTTTCATGCTGACGGGGCGAGCCAGACGGCGAGGTTGCGTATGTAAGCCTTGATGTCGGCGAGCACATGCGGCTCTCTGGCGTAGCCGTCGCCCGGCGGCTCTGCGACGAAGCTTGGCGCACCCTTCGACGTGTCGAGGTTGTAGTCCGCGAAGTGATGGAAACTCGAATCGGCTATGCCACGTCCGAGCGTGTTGCCGTGCGCGTCCGTCGCGCGCTCGAACGCCACGGCGAGATTGAAGGGTCGCCCCGTCACCTTGCTTGTGCCCGTCGCGATGACGCGCGCGCCCGGCTCATCCTGCGGCACGCCGACTGCGCCCTCATGCGGGTGCGCGGGGAGAAAGCGGATGTGCCCACCGGGCAGTGACGGATGAGAGAGAAGCTCGTGGAGCGGTTCGGCGGGCGCGATTTCCTGATAGTCGCCGTTGCTGCCCGAATGATAGTTGGGCCAAGAGATGTTCGTCGTGAAGGAATCGTCGGCGCAGTGGCGCGCGGCGTCCGGCTCCTGATTTTTGGTGTGGAAGAAATGGGCCGCGCCGATGCCGCCGAGCGTGCAGAGGCACGAACCCAAATCCTGATGGTCGCGGGTCGCGAGAATGCCGCCGCCCTTCTGCCGGAAGCGTGTGATGCCGCCGCAGTCATCGCCCGTCAGGCCGCCGCCCGTGTCCACCGCGAAGAGCCATAGCTCGTCGAAGTCCGACTCGTCGAGACGGCTGAGGACAGGATCGTTGCCGTAGGCATCCGACACGCGGTCGCGCATCGTGACTTCGCAGAGCGTGTTCCCATCATCATCTTTCAGCGACGCGAGATGTTCGCGCAGCAGCGAGAAGCGGTTGATATTCCAATCATCATGGGTCGCCGGAATTGTCGTTTGCAGGAGTATGCGTACTGGTTTCTTCATCGTTGACCTCGACGCGCGGCGTCTCTCAATTTTACTCAAGGGATTAAAACAATCTTGCCGTAAGCGCCCGACTCCAACACGGCTTCGTGCGCTCGCGCGGCTTCGGCAAGCGGGATTTCCTGCCCGACGACGGGCCGGAGAGTTCCCTTCTCAAGTCCCGCGACGAGCGCCGCGTGGATGCCGGACATCTCCTTCGCCGAAGCGTTGAAGAGTGACATGCCGATGATCTCCGCGTCGCGCCCCATCGCCGCGCGCGGGTTGATCTCGACGGGGC
>JBAVPI010000502.1:0-6923 GCA_049692915.1 Pyrinomonadaceae bacterium | reverse complement strand
GTTTGTACGTCGGCGACATCGGAGACAACGACCGCAAGCGCCCGGAGATCATCGTCTATCGCGTCGCGGAACCGGCCATCAACGCCGACGACGCGAAGTCGTCGAAGGCCGCTCCGCGCGTGACGGATGCCGCCGCCGTCATCCGCCTCATATACCCGGACGGCCCGCACGACGCCGAAACCCTGCTCGTGCATCCGACGAGCGGCGACCTCTACATCGTCATCAAGACTTCGCAAAAGACATCGAAGCTTTACAGGGCCAAAGCGCCGCTCTCAACTTCGACGACGACCACGCTGGAGTTCGTCGCGGACGTGCGCGTCCCTGCGGTCTTCGCCGGACTCATCACAGGCGGCGACATCTCTCCCGACGGTCATCGTGTCGTGCTCTGCGATTACGCCGCCGCCTACGAGTTGCGCCTTGACGAGCACGCCACCAACTTCGACGACGTGTGGGGTCAAACGCCTGCCGTCGTCTCGCTCGGCGAACGCTTGCAGGGCGAATCGGTCTGCTACTCCCTCGACGGCTCAAGCATTTTTGCCACGAGCGAAAAGACGCCGACGCCGCTCATCGAAGTAAAGCATAATTAAAAAGTGAAGCCGAAAACATCGAAGGCGAAAGCGAGAGGGACGGCCCCCTTCACCTTCGCCTTCGATGTTTTCGACGTTCGCGCTTTGTGCTGTGTTCGGCTCTCGCCGACTCGTTCAGGGCTTCGGCATTTCAATCGGCTTGCCCGTCATCAGGGTCGGCGCGTCGAAGCGTCGCAACGTGTCGTTCAACCCCGGCACGGTCTCTTTGAGAAACTTGTTGACCGCCGCGAATTTCACGTCGAACTCCTTCTGAATCATCTCGAAGTTCTCACGCATGGCGGGCGTGGGCGCGGCGTTCGTCGAATCAACGGCGAAGAAGAGGTTGCCGATCTTGTCAACGAGTTGAGACTTGCCGTCAATCCCAAGGCCGCCTTCGGGCTGCGCGAGCGTGTTCTGCAACGCCTCGACCGCCTTCTTCTGCTCTGAGAGTTTGTCGGCCAACTCTTTGGGCACGTCCGTCAGGCGTTCCTTCGCCGTCCGCTCAACGAACTCCAACTGACCTTTCAAACTATCGAGCGTGCGCAACGCCTGATTCGTCGCCGTCTGCATGTCTCGCAATTTCATCTGCATGTCGAACTGCGTCTGAAGGTCGGCGGCGGGCACGGAGATGGTCGGGTCGAGCCGCACCTCGACGGGCCTCTCCACGGTCTTTCCCCCGACGGTCAGGCGCACGGTGTACGTGCCGGGCAGCACTTGCGGGCCGCGCGGGCCGCCGGTGAACTGCACCTCTTCATCTGTCGGCGGACGACGCACCTGCGCGCCGCCGTAACGCAGATTCCACGAGACGCGGTTCAAGCCCTGCTCCTTCGCGACGTTCTCAAGGTCAACGATAACTTTTCCTTTGCCGTCGAGAATCTGAATCTTCGGCTTCGTCTTGTCGTCGGGTTTCGTCTTGAGATAGTAGGTGATGAGCGCACCGTAGGGCGGGTTGGGCGCGGCGAGCGGCTTGTCGCCGATGCCGTAGCGCGTGAACCTCGTCGTGTAGCGGAGCGCGGGGCGCACGTCGAAGAGGTGCACGTCCTCGCGCTGCACGTCTTGAGACAATTGCTGGATGGGCGTCGCGTCGTCGAGCACCCACAGGCCGCGCCCGTGGGTCGCGAGGATCAAATCATTCTCGCGCGGATGAACGACGATGTCGTGGACGGCGACGTGCGGCAGATTTTTCAACTCCAGACGCTGCCAGCTTCCGCCGCCCGTGTAAGAGATGAAGAGGCCGAGTTCCGTGCCCGCGTAAAGCAGGCGCGGATTCTTCGGGTCTTCGCGCACGACCCAGACGTAAGCGTTCGAGGGCAAGTTGCCGCCGATGCTTTGCCACGTGCGCCCGTCGTCAGTCGTTTTGAAAATGTATGGGCGGCGGTCGTCAAGTTGGTGGCGGTCGAAAGAGACGTAAGCGAGATTCGCATCAACACGCGAAGGCTCGACGTGCGAGACGGGCGAGTTGGCCGCGAGGCCGGAGACGTTCTTGACGAGGTTCGTCCAATTCTTTCCGCCGTCCGTCGAGAGTTGCAGATTGCCGTCGTCCGTCCCGGCCCACAGCACGCCCGCGCGTAGAGGAGATTCGGCGAAGCTGATGATCGTCTCGTAGTATTCCGCGCCCGTGTTCTCGAAGGCGACGGGGCCGCCCGCCGAACCCTGCTTCGACTTGTCGTTCGTCGTCAGGTCGGGCGAGATGGTCGCCCACGTCTTGCCGAAGTCGGTTGACTTGAAGACGACGTTGCCCGTCAGATAGACGGTGTTCTTATCGTGCGGCGAAGGGATAATCGGCGAGTTCCAGTTGAAGCGATACTTCGCGTCGGCAGCAGGCCCGCCGTCGTCGCCGAGGTAGGGCGCGACGAGTTGCTGCTCGCGCGTGCGAAAGTCCGTGCGGACGATGTTGCCGCCCTGCGATTCAGTTAGGTAAAGCTCCGGGTCGTCCGGGTGATTCAAGGCATAGAAGCCGTCGCCGAACGAGAGCATCCGCCAGTCGTCATTCAAAATTCCGGCAGGCTCGCGCGTGCGGCTCGGCCCCGTCCATGTGCCGTTGTCCTGCAAGCCGCCCATCACGTAATAGAACGGCTGGCGGTTGTCGGCGAACACTTGATAGAACTGGCCGACGGGTAGGTTCTGCACGGTCTCCCAAGTGTCGCCGCCGTCGTAAGAGACAGCCGCGCCGCCGTCCTGTCCCTGCCACAGTCGCTTCGGATTCTGCGGGTCAATCCAGAAGGCGTGAAAGTCAACGTGCGTCCGGCCTGAGATGGGACGAAAGTTGCGCCCGCCGTCCACCGACAGAAAGAGCGTGGAAGCGACGGCATAGACGCGGTTCTCGTTCTGCGGGTCAACGCGAACATGCGTGTAATAGAAGCCGCGCGAGACGATTGATGTCTGCTTCGAGACGTTGCGCCACGTCTCGCCCCGGTCGTCGGAGCGCCAGAGCGTGCCCTCCTTCGCCTCCGTGATGGCATAGACGACGTTCGGGTTCGACTGAGCGACCGCGACGCCCATGCGCCCGACGAGTTTCGGCAAACCGCCTTCGAGTTTTTTCCAACTGCGCCCGCCGTCAATTGATTTGAAGAGGCCGCCCTTCTCGCTGCCCGACGTGTGCGTCCACGGCGTGCGTTTGAACTTCCACATCACGGCGTAAAGGATGTTCGGGTTCGACGGGTCAATGGACATGTCTGCGACGCCGTGCTCGTTATCAACGTAGAGCGTCTTCGTCCACGTCCTTCCGCCGTCGGTCGTCATGAAGACGCCGCGCTCTTCGTTCGCGCCGAAGGCGTGGCCGAGCGCGCCGACGTAAGCCACGTCGGGGTTGCGCGGGTTGATGAGAATTTTCGAGATGTGCTCGGTGTCGCGAAGCCCCGTGTGCTGCCACGTCTTGCCGCCGTCGGTTGATTTGTAAACGCCGTCGCCGAACGAGACGGAGTTGCGCACCGCCGACTCGCCCGTGCCGAGCCACACGACATCCGGGTTGCCGGGTTCGAGCGCGATGTCGCCGATGGAGATCGTGCCCTGTCGCTCGAAGACGGGTTGCCAAGTGACGCCCGCGTTCGTCGTCTTCCACAGTCCGCCCGAAGCCGACGCGACGTACACGACGTTCGGATTGCCCGCGACGCTCTCGATGTCGGCGACGCGCCCGCTCATATTGCCGGGGCCGAGGTTGCGCCACTCCAGACGCTCGAACGCCTTCATCTCCGTAGGGGCGCTCTCTTCCGGTCGTGCGGGCGTCTGCGAAGCGGTTGCGGAAGAGGTGGTCTGCTCCGGCGCGGGCGTCTGTGACGGAGAGGCTTGCGGCTGTTGCGCGCGCGCCGTCGTCGTCATCATCAGACCGCAGCAGACGAAGAGGGACAAGAGAGACGCGCGCGCGGGGCGCGAGTGCTGTTGATTCGACATCGTTTGACTCCTGAATCACGCGACTTAATGAAAAAGCGGTTGGAGTTGCAGGATAATTCAAACCCCGGCCACTCGTCCAACGATGATTGACGTGCGTGCGGAAGAAGCGCTCTTACGGTCAGTCGCGCTTGAGTTTTATGTGGGAAAAGCGGGCCGCGATTTTTGTCGGGGCTTCAAGGGGCGCTATTTATGGTGTGCGCTTGCCGTCGGAGATGTCGTCGGTGATGTCTTCATAGACGGCGCGCGAGATGTCCGCGATGAGCCGGTGCGCGCGGCCTTCGTCCGCGAGTCCGCGCGTAAGGATGACGAGCACGTAAGGGCTTCGTCGCCCCGGCAGGAAGACGATTGCGGCGTCATGGTTGATCTTCGTAATCGAGCCGGTCTTGTGCGCCACGCGCGCCACCGCGGGGAGACCCGCCGGGATGCCCTCGTTGAATTTCTGCGCGAGCAGGATGCGCATCATCTCTTCCGAAGCCGCACGCGAGACGGCGCGATTCTCGGCGATGCGACGCAGCAGGATGAGCAGGTCGCGCGCCGTCGTCGTGTTGTTCAAGCCGCGCTCGAAAGCCTTGCCGTCTTCCACTCCGCGCAGCACGCGGATGTCTCTCGCGCCGTACTCGCGCATGGACTTCATCACCCGTTCCGGCGTGACGAGTTCGATCAAGAGGTTTGTCGCAAGGTTGCTGCTCTCCGTAATCATCAGCCGCATCAGTTCGCGCACGGACTCCGTGCCGCCGATCTTTTTGTAGAGCGTCCCCTCGGAATCGTCCGCGGGCGAGACGGTGAAGCGGCTGCCGTCGGCGATGCTCTTGAAGTCGTTTTTGACCGCGACCCGCCGGTCGAGCGAGAGATTGCCGTCCCGCGACTGCCGGAAGAGTTCCATCATCACGGGCACTTTCATCGTGCTGGCGGCGTGAAAACTCACGCGGTCGTTGACGGATAGTTCCCTCCCCGTGGCGAGGTCTCGGAAGGCGACGGCGACTGTTTCGGCCCCGCTCGCCGCGATAATTTTTTGCAGCTTCGACGCCAGCGCAACGTTCCGCCTCGCGACTTGGGCCGACGCCTGCGACGACGTGACGCTCAGCGCGAGGCAGAGCGCCAAGAGTATGCAACGCCTGATGCGTGCAGGGTGTTTGCTTGCCGGGGAAACAGTCATTTGCTCGTCACCCTTCTCTATTCAACGCCACTTCAGCAGAAAATCTTTGAGCGCATGATACATCTCATCGAATGAATCCGCGCAGAAGAGAACGGGCTGAAAATTCGTCGGGTCGTACTCCTGCCGCGCAGCCGCCGCGAGATCGAGCGGGCGCAGTTCCGCGCGTCGCATCGCCTCCAGTTCACCGGCGGACGAGACGAGTCCCGCGCCGTAAGCCTTGATCGCGCCCGCTTCGCGCACGACTCCGAACTCGATTGTGAACCAGTAGGCGCGCGCCAAACGGTCGAGGGCCGCGCCTGACTTTGTGCGTCCGACGGCTTCGCCGAACAGGCGATTGAGTGCGGCGAAGCGTTCGCCTGAGAGCGTCACGGCATGGCCGAAGAGTTCATGCACCACGTCCGGCTCCGGCGTGTAGTGCGGCGCGGAGTGATGTCGAATGTATTGTGTGGAGAGGAAGACGCCGCCTGCCAACGCGTCGAGGAAGATGCGCGGCGCGACGAGTCCGGCGACGGGTTCAAGACGGAAACCGCTCAGGCGCTCGACCCACTTCGATACTTCGTGCAACTGCGGGATGCGGTCGCGCGGCAGGCCGAGGCGCTCGACGCAGGCGAGGTACTCAACACAGGCAGAGGCTTGATGTCGCGGCGCGAGCGCGTCGTTGACGACCCGCCACAGTTGATGCTCCTCCGGCGTGTAGGGCGCTTCGGGAATTGCGCCGCCCGGTTCGTAGTCAAGTGCGATGCGCGCAATGCGGTCGCGGCGCGCGCGATAGTCCGCGTCACGAAAGCCGGGATGATCGGGGTCGAGTCGAACAATTGGACGAGCGTTCGCCGCCGTGCACGCCTCCGGCAATTCGGGCAGGGCCGGAAGCGTTTCGAGTTGAGCGGTCGCCGATTCACATTGATCTTGCATGGTCTTCACGTTGAGTCCTCTCTGAAATTCCGGCCTCGCCTTCGAGGCGTAAAAAAAGGCCACCCATCCTTCCGCGTGGAAAGGATGGGTGGCCGGTCGCTCGGTAATTTGTCCTGTGCGCCGTTAGCTCATCGTGCGCCGACAATCCCTTCGCCCTGCCCCGTCCCTCCGCGCGGAGAGCGAGCCGGTATAGTAATAAGAGCGATAGGAATTGTGCGTTTGATGATTCATCTCGATGCGCGCCCGCGAAACTTGCGGGCCGGTAATTACCTTAGACGTTGCGCCGCGCGCGGGTCAAGTGTTTTCGTGCGGCTCTGCCTTATTCAACAGCGCGCTCATTTCATCGGGCAGCGGCGAGATGAAAGTCATCCAGTCGCCGCCCGATGGGTGATGAAAGGCGAGACGCGCGGCGTGCAGGCAGAGACGCTTCGACGCCGTCGGCGCATCGCCGCTTTCTTCTTCAGCCGCACCGCCGCATTCATCTCCGACACTTGAACCGTCGCCGCCGTCGTCGTACCACTCGTCGCCGACGATGGGGTGGCCCGCGTGCGCGCAATGAATGCGTAACTGATTCGTGCGGCCCGTCACGGGTTCGAGTTCGACGAGCGTTACGTCCCGTCTTCTCTCCAGCACGCGCAGGCGCGTCTCGGCGTGCTTGCCGTCCTCCATCACGCGCCACTTCGGATGCGCTTCCGCGTCGCGACCGATGGGCGCGCTGATCTCGCAGAAATCTTCGGCAGGAGAGCCGCGCACGAGCGCGAGGTAACGCTTCTCGACGAGACGCGCGTGAAAGTGGCGAGAGAGAATGCTGAGCGCGCGCTGATGTTTGGCGACGACCATCAACCCGGAAGTCGCGCGGTCGAGCCGGTGCACGAGGCCGGGGCGCACGACATCCGGCG
>JBAVPI010000501.1:0-3232 GCA_049692915.1 Pyrinomonadaceae bacterium | reverse complement strand
TTAACTTCCGCGAGTGTTGTACGAATGAGTTTGCGATTCACTTAGTTTCCTTACCTCCACCAGATTCACTGCAAGAAGATTGCGTCAGTCCCGCCTCCGCTGAAAGACGGTGGATCACGAATGGGTTGGGCAGACAAGGGCACGGCAGATGACTGACGCGTGTTCCACACGATGTCTGCGGTCTAAAAGTAAACGGATGAGAAACGGTCTTTACCCGTAGTTGATTTCAATCCTGTTCAGGGATGGGCGTCATGCTACACGACGTGAACGCAAAACGCAAAAGGAAAAGGGCGAATGGATGAAGGCATCGTGCCGTCCTTCCATTCGCCCTTTTCCCGCTGCCGCTGAGACCGCTTCAGTCTGCCTTCTTACGAATAAACGTCGGCACGTCCAAGTCGTCTGCGCGCGTCTGTCCGCCGGAGGGCCGTGGCGGGAGTTCGTCCCCTGAACGCACGTTGTAGCGCGGCTGCGATGGAAGTCCCGCGCCCGCCGCGTGCGTCGTTGTGCCCACGTCCGACATATCCTTATCAAAGCCGGTGGCGATGACGGTGATCTTCATCTCGTCGTGCAGCGTCTCGTCAATGACCGCGCCGAAGATGATGTTGGCGTCGTCGTCGGCTGCTTCGCGGATGATCGAGGAAGCCTCGTTGACTTCGTACAGCGTCAGGTCTGAGCCGCCCGTGATGTTAATCAGCACGCCCTTCGCGCCCTCTATCGTCGCCTCTTCCAGAAGCGGCGACGAGATGGCCTGCTGCGTCGCTTCCAGCGCGCGATTCTCGCCGCTCGCACGGCCCGCGCCCATCAAGGCGAGGCCCATGCCCTGCATGATCGCCTTCACGTCTGCGAAGTCGAGGTTGATCAGACCCGGCACGGTGATCAAGTCGCTGATGCCCTGCACGGCTTGGCGCAACACGTCGTCCGCCATCTTGAAGGCGTCCTGCAAAGACACGTTGCGATCCACGGTGTGGAGCAGGCGCTCGTTCGGGATTGTGATGACCGTGTCCACACACTCGCGCAACTCACGCAGTCCCTGCTCGGACTGCGCCATGCGGCGCTTGCCCTCGAAGTGGAAGGGCTTGGTGACGACGGCGACCGTCAGCGCGTTAAGCTCCGTCGCGAGGCTCGCGATGATCGGGGCAGCGCCCGTGCCCGTCCCGCCGCCGAGACCCGTCGTGACGAAGACCATGTCCGCGCCTTCGAGCGCCTCGATAATTTTCTCGGTGTCTTCGAGCGCGGCGTTGCGGCCCATGTCCGGGTTCGCGCCCGCGCCGAGACCCTTCGTCAGCCTGCTGCCGAGTTGAATCTTGATGGGCGCACGCGAACGCTTCAAGGCTTGCAGGTCGGTGTTGGCGACGAGGAACTCAATGCCCTCGATGCCGGCCTCGATCATGCGGTTGACGGCGTTGCCGCCGCCGCCGCCGACGCCGATGACTTTGATGCGCGCGCCCGTGATCGGCGGGTCATCGTCAATGGTGATGCTGATTGCGCTGCCCGGCAGGCGGCCTTCCGATGTCATGTCTTTATGAGTCCTCTCTACTTTCTTTGGCTTCCACGGCCTTGAAAGCTCGTGTGCGGTTATCTTGGGCTGTGCGCGCCGACCCCAACTATATATTGAGGGCTACATCTTGTGCCGGCTGGCGCGGCAGCATACAACATCTACTCAGAAAATACTACCGAAACGATTGCGAAATTTCGAGACGAGCGCGCCGATGCCGCCCGTCTGTGCCCCGCGCGCCGCCGATGCGCGCATTTCCGCCGATTTCGCGCGCTGTGCCATCAGGCACAACCCGGCGGCGGCGGCCCATGCAGGGCTTTGAATGTCTTCGACGAGTCCGCCGAAGCGGTCACGCTCCGGGTAGCCGACTCTGACGGGCGCGTCGAAGACCTGTTCGGCGATCTCAACCATCCCGTGAAGTCGCGCGCCGCCGCCCGTCAGGACGACGCCGCTGGAGAGTTGTCCCTCCCAACCGGACTCGCGAATCTCGTCGGCGACGTGAGACAAAACCTCCTCGGCGCGCGGCTGAAGAATGTCGCACAAAATCTGTCTTGAGAGTTGACGCGGCGGACGCCCCCCCACCGACGGCACTTCGATCAATTCACCACGCTCCGACTCGCTCAAGCAGTGGCCCGACGCGCAGCCCGCGTGGCGCTTGATCTTTTCGGCTTCGGGAATCGGCGTGCGCAGGCCGAAGGCGATGTCGTTCGTAAAATGCGAGCCGCCGAGCGCGAAGACGGCGGTGTGCTGCACCGCGCCGCGCTGGTAGATGACAAGGCCGGTGGTTTCCGCGCCGATGTCAACGAGAGCCGCGCCGAACTCTTTGTCGTCGTCGGTCAAAGTCGCTTCGGCGGCGGCGAGTTGTTCCAAGACCATCTCGCCGACCATCAGCCCGGCGCGGTTGACGCCGTTGATGACGTTCTGGCGGGCCGTAATCGGACTGGTGACGATGTGGACTTTGACGGCGAGCCGCGCGCCGATCATCCCCACGGGATCGTTGATGCCGTCCTGATCGTCAACGATGAACTCTTGCGGCAGGCGGTCAACGATCTCGCGACCGGCGGGGAGTTGGATGGCGCTCGCCGATTCGATGGCGCGGCGCACGTCGGCGGGCGTGATTTCACGGTCGCGGCCCGCCACCGCCATGTGCACATGATTGCCGTAGGACGAGCGTCGTCCATGACCGTTGCCGTGCCCGTTGCCGTTGTTGTCGAGGTGGGGTTCGCGCTCGCGGCCGGAGACGGCGACGATGGCCTGACCGTTAAAGCTCATGATGTGCGAGCCGGAGAGATTGATGGCGACCTCTTCGGCTTCGAGTCCGCTCATCCGCTCGGCCTCTTCGACGGCGCGCGTGATGGCTTCGACCGCCGACTCCGGATCAACGACGACGCCTTTACGCAGGCCGCGCGCCTCCGACTCGCCGATGCCGACGATGTCTATCAGGCCGCCGTCGCCGGGTTCGCCGATGATACACGTCACGCGGCTCGTCCCGATGTCGAGGCCGACGGTGTGCGACACGTGCTTAGGCATTTGGCTTCTGCTCCTCCACAAAGAATCTCTCATCCGACGCGGCGCGGGCGAATTGCCGCGATGGCCGGTTTTGCCGCCGCTTCTCTCTTGTCTTGACTCTTGCGGGACGGCTTGGCGTCTCGCGGCGCGTTCTTTTTGCGCTCCGGCGCTGCCGTCCTGCCCCGCGCGGGCGGATTCGACGCGGCGACGCTCGACGCGCTTCCGGCG
>JBAVPI010000500.1:0-2350 GCA_049692915.1 Pyrinomonadaceae bacterium | reverse complement strand
CACGCGCACCGACTCCGCCTCGCTCGAACGCGCGTCGTCTTCGGCCATGCCGACGAGGGCGAGCGTCCCGCCCGCGCCCTCCTGTGCGTCCGCGCCGATGTGTTCGAGCAGGAGCAGGAAGTTGTCTATCTCCAGACGCTGCTCGGCGACGAGCGGCACGGTGCGTCTGCCCGCCTCGACACGCCAGAACAGCGCTTCGAGTCTCGCACGCATCTCGGCGTGCGCCGTCGCCCGCGCGAAATAATCGTCAGCGCCGATGTTGAGCGCCGCGTGGCGCAAAGCGCGATTGTCCTCAGAGAAGAGGAAGACGAGCGGCAACGCGTGCGTCGCAGGCCCGGCACGCAGTCGGCGCGCGACGACAAGCAAACGCGCCTCATCCTCTCCGTTCCCGAAAGCGATGAGCGCGAGCGCAGGCTCAAACTCCGAGACGATGCGCGCGGCTTCTTCCGGCGACGCGCACGCGGTTTCATAATCCGCGGAGAGTCCTTCACTGACATTATCGGCGTTCGTCTCTTCGCCGATCACGAGCACGCGCCGCCGCGCGTCCGTCGCCTTTGACGCCTGATTCGTCGCCGGGGATTTATTTGTCGCCGTGTCCGACATGCTCAAACGTCTCCGAACGAGAGAGTAGCGCGCGCCCTTACCGGCGATAGCGCCCGCCAATCATACCGCGAGAAATCTCCTGCCAAAAAGAAAAAGGGACGGATCATCGCAGAATCCGTCCCCTTCGCTTCTTAATCAAAGCAATCTTTCAGAGCGTTACTGGCTCACGAGCCGCAGCTTTCCGTCGGGCAGACGCACGGCATAGACGCTCTGCTCGTAGAGGCTGACCGCCTCAGACTTCTCCGTGGACTTGATCGTCGCCACCTGCGCACGCGTCAGGATGGGCGCACGCCGCGCGGTTTGCGGATCGCGCATCATGGCGTAACGCTGCGTGATGCGTCGCACGTACTCCTGCGTCTCGCTGTAGGGCGGAATGCGCCGACCGTACTTCAGCACAGCGCCCTCGCCTGCGTTGTAGCCGGCGAGCGTGAGCGGCACGTCGCCGTCGAACATGTTGAGCAGGAAGCGCACGTAACGCGCGCCGCCTTCGATGTTCTGGCGCGGGTCGAAGATGTTTCTGACGCCGAAGCGCGCCGCCGTTCCCGGCATCAACTGCATCAGCCCGCGCGCACCTTTCGGCGAGAGGGCGAATTTTTTGAAAGACGACTCGCGGTGCATGATCGAATAGAGCAGCACGGGGTCTACGCCGTTGCGCGCCCCGGAGTCGGCGATCATCGAGTCCACGCCCGCGTCCCCGGTCGAAAAGCCGTCGAGAGACTTGCTGGCCGTCATTTCCATCACGCGCGGTCGGGCGTAGAAAACATCAATGGGACGAGCCTCGCCCCGCGCGCCGTTCGCGTCCACGCTCCGCGCCATCAGTTTGACGCGGCGTGAAAGTTTGCCGGGTTTGGCGACCACTGCGGCGGGCGACTCGATACGCACGCCCGCGCGCGTGTCGAAGTTGTCGAAACGATAACGCACGCCCGTCTGCGCAGAGGCGACGGCGGAGCATGATAGTGACAACGCGCAAAGTATGAGGGCTTTTTTCATTCCGGGTTCCGTGTTGGGTTAAAGAGAGTTTTGAGTGGATTCAATAAATCACTACAGCCGAACGGTGCGTCTGGACTCAATCCTTGAGGAAGGGTTGTGTTCGTCGTTAATTCAAAGACGTTCCTCAGAACGTAAGATAAGAGTAACACAGCGTTGCCATTTGTTCAACAATAATGCAGCATAGTTAAACAAAAAGCGTTTTGCCGCTAAATTGCCGTTAAAATGATAGGTGTACTGCCTGATGGAAGCTCTTGAGAGGTGAAGAATGAAGGCGAATCCGCAGGCGAGGGAGGGGGTTGACAGAGCGTGTATGATGAAGGCCGTCCGACACGCAAAGAAACACCTACCTTCAACTCTGCGCGCGTCCTCCGCTGCGCGTCTCACTTCAAGGAGACAACATGAAGAAACTTCTGACCGCCGCATTCGTGGCCGTGCTTTGCCTTTCGAGCATCGTTGCCGCGCAAAACACGAACTCCTCCACCAACAACAAAAACGCCAACGCCTCGACGGCCCGGAAGAGAGGCCCCATCTTCCGTGCCAACAAAGACCAGATCAAGGGGGCGCAGACAATTTTGAAGGGGCGCGGCTTCTATTCCGGCGAGGCTACAGGGAAGCTGGACGCAGAGACGCGCGCCGGTCTCAAGAAGTATCAAGGGGCGGAAGGCTTGAAGGTGACGGGCACGCTCAATCGCGCGACACTTGAGAAGATGGGCATCGTGCTGACGGATAAGCAGCAGGCGATGTAGCAACGAGCTTT
>JBAVPI010000499.1:0-1806 GCA_049692915.1 Pyrinomonadaceae bacterium | reverse complement strand
GCGCAGGATGTCTTCCTTGTAGTAGCCGCACGGAATGAGCACGATGCTTTCGGGCGCATAGTCGCGGATGGCGGCGGCGTCCGTCTGCACGGATTTGCCTCCGGCGTGGCCGAACGTCGCTTCGCCGCCTGCGAGCGCGACCTGTTCCGGCACCCAGTGGCCGGGCGCAAACGGCGGCTCAAGCCATTCGAGCATCAGCGTGCGCGGGCGACTCTCGACGCCCGTCAGCAGGACGGCGAGCGAGTCAACGCGCGCGCTCAATTCGTTGACGAGCGTTTCCGCTTCCGCGACTCTTCCCGTCAGTTCGCCGATGGTCAGGATGTTGGCGAAAATTTCTTTGATGTTCGTTGGCTCAAGCGAGACGACGCGCACGTCTGTCTCGAACATCCGCGCGGCCTGCTCGACGATCTTATAACTGACGGCGCAGACATCGCAGAGTTCCTGCGTGATGATTAAGTCGGGCTTGAGAGCGCGCAGACGCTCTTCGTCGAGGTTGTAGATCGAGCCGTGGCCGTCAAGCTGCGAGCGGACGGCGTGGTCAATCTCGGCGCTCGACATCGTCTCGTGCGAGATGCGGCTCGCCGTCAGCTTCGGCTTGCCCGCGACTGTGGGCGGATAGTCGCACTCGTGCGTCACGCCGACGAGCGCGTCCTCCAACCCCAGCGCGCAGACGATCTCGGTCGCCGACGGCAGCAGCGAAACGATGCGCGGCGTGTCTCTCGTCATAAATTGAAACCTCTTCCGATGTACTGTGATTGCTCTCGAAGAGGTTTGCGCATGAGCGGCACGGCTGTCAAGAATCCGGCCCGCGTGCGCGCCGGCGGCACGTGATCTCTTCCACCGCCTGCGGCCTTTCGCTCTTCCCGTTCCGACGTTTTGTGTCAGCGAGTCGGCGGAGTACAATCGTCTCGATCTAATCAGCGACGCGCATTAATCATCAGGGGGCAATTTTCGAGATGCAGGATCAGCCAACCGATTTTCCGGCCACGCAGCCGGACGGCTCGCCTCTCAAGAGGTTGACGGACGTGCTGCTTGAGCGGCGCGCGACCGGCGAATTCACCGGCGAAGAAGTGCCGCAGGAGTACATTGACGCCATTCTCAAATTCGGCGCGCAGGCTCCTTCCGGCTACAACTTACAGCCGTGGCGCTTCGTCGTCGTGCGCGACGCGGAGGCGCGCGCTCGTCTGCAACAGGCGTCTTTCAACCAGCCGAAAGTCGGGCAAGCGCCGGTCGTCATCATCGCCGTCGGGATGAAAGAGGAGTGGAAGGAGACCGCCGACGAAATTTTTCAGGAAGGAGCGAGGCGCGGCGCGGGCAATCCCGACACGGTCGAGCAATACAAGCAGGGCGCGCTCGGATTCGTCTCAAGCTTCGACCCGGCGCTGTGGGTCAATCGCCACACGATGATCGCCGTCACGACGATGATGCTGGTCGCAGAGGCTTACGGCTTCGACACCGCGCCGATGGAGGGCTTCGACGCGACGGCGGTCAAGCGCGAGTTTGGCATTCCCGAAGAGGGTGAGGTCGTCGCACTGCTCGCCATCGGTCGCGCCAAAGAGCCGGACAAGGCTTATCCGGGGCGCTTCCCGCTCGCACGCATCGTCTCCGGTGAACGCTACGGCGAGGCGTGGGAAGAAAAGTCATGAGCGTTGAAGAGTCAATGAGGGAAGAGCCGGACGTGCGCGTGAGCGGCGCGGTGGATCACATCGCCGTCAAGTCGGAAGACCTGCGGCGCGACGTGCGCGAGTACGAGCGTCTGGGCTTTCGCGTCGAGACGCTCTACGACGACTGGGCGATGCTCAGGGA
>JBAVPI010000498.1:0-1640 GCA_049692915.1 Pyrinomonadaceae bacterium | reverse complement strand
GCGCCGGACTGCGACGCTCCGCCGTCGTCGCTGCCGCCGCCGTTGCCGGACGAGCCGCCGAAGCGATAGCCGACGCCCGCGCTGAACCCGAAGTTGTGTTTCGTCTCGGCGGGAACGCTGGTGAGTTGCGAGCTGAAGGCGACCTGTCCGGGTGAAATCAGGACGGGAACGTCCGCGATGTCGTTGCGTCGCCCGTAGCGGATGATGGTGTCGCCCGCGTCGAAGCGCGTCACGAGATGGCGCGAGGGGTAGAACTCAAGGACGCCGCCCACGTCGGTCGAAAAGTATGTCTTGCGAGCAGTGCCGAAGTTGAAGACGGTGGTCGGAACGCCGTTGAAGACGAGCGTCTGGACGACGGTGATGTCCAACGCCTCGCCGAAGCTGACGAAGCCGGGGCGCGCTTTCGCGAAGACGCCGAAGCGGTCGAAACGCTTGCCGACCTTGACGCCGAACTGCGCCTGCGTCACGCGCCCGCCGGTCGAGATGGTGGCGAAAGTTTTGTTCGGATAAAAATTACCCTCGGCCTCGACGGCGAAGTAGTGTGTCAGGTTGTAAGTGAAACGCCCGCCGAAGCCGACGAAGTTGTTCGTCCCGCCGAAGTCGAACTCATCCGGCTCGTTGACGGAGAGCGAAGAGAACTGCGCGCCGACTTCCATCTTCGGGACATCCTTTTCCTGTGCGCGCACGATGTCGCCGCCCGCAGGCGTTGACATCAACATGGCCGCGGCCACGAGTGCGAGGAGGGCGTATTTTTTCATGAACGGAAATTCTCCTTTCTGGTTTTTCGCCGGGAGAGAATCGAGAGTCAATGCTCTAACGCTTCATGGCAGGATGTAGTTGCGAAATTATCGGCGGACGGATAAGCCGCGCGTCGGGTTCTGAAAAATACTTTCAGACTCGACGCACGCGCTTTGAGGGATAGCTCGTCTTACGCGGCGGCGACGACGCGCGGGCGTGCCGTGAGCGGGTGCGCCCCTTCGTAGGCGTGTGCGAGGCGGAAGATCGTCGCCTCGCCCCAGTGCGGCCCCATCAGTTGGAGGCCGATGGGCAGTCCCGTCGAAGAGATGCCGCAGGGGACGCTGATGCCGGGGATGCCCGCGAGATTCGCCGTGCACGTGTAGATGTCGTTGAGGTACATGGCGAGCGGGTCGTCCGTCTTCTCGCCGAGCATGAAGGCGGGCGTCGGCGTCGTCGGCGTGAGAATCGCGTCGCACCGCTCGAAGGCGGCGAGGAAGTCACGCTCGATAAGCGCGCGCACCTTCTGCGCCTTCAGGTAATAAGCGTCGTAGTAGCCGGACGAGAGCACGTATGTGCCGAGCATGATGCGGCGTTTGACCTCCGCGCCGAAACCCTCATCGCGCGTGCGCCGGTACATCTGCCGCAGTTCCCGCGACTCTTCGGCGCGCAGCCCGTAGCGCACGCCGTCATAGCGCGCGAGATTAGACGAAGCCTCCGCCGTCGCGATGATGTAATAGACGGCGATGCAGTATTTCGCGTGCGGGAGTTCGACATCCACGATCTCCGCACCGAGTTCGCGATAAGCCTCTATCGCCGCTTCGACGCTCGCGCGCACTTCCGGGTCGAGTCCTTCGCCGAACAACTCGCGCGGCACACCGATGCGTGCGCCGCTGATGCCGCCC
>JBAVPI010000497.1:0-3880 GCA_049692915.1 Pyrinomonadaceae bacterium | reverse complement strand
CGACTCGACCATCAGGCGGGCCGCGTCGCGTCCCGACAGCAGCATCGTATCGAGCGATGCGCGCATCACGTCCGCGCCTGCCTTGCCGAACTTGATGCCGGTCGAGACGACGCCCGTGCCGACCGGCTTCGTTAAAATAAGCGAGTCTCCGGCGCGCGCGCCCCGGTTTGTCACGACCTTGCGCGGGTCAATCGTGCCGGTGACGGCGTAGCCGAACATGATCTGCGCGTTGTCAACGCTGTGACCGCCGAGGAGCGCGACGCCGTTCTCCGTCAACACTTGAAGACCGCCGCGCATAATCTCGCCGAGAATCGCAAAGTCAACGCCCTTCTTCGGGAAGCACGTCACGGCCAACGCCGTCAGAGGCGTGCCGCCCATCGCCCACACGTCGTTGATGGAATTCAGGGCGGCGATGCGTCCGTAGTCGAACGGGTCGTCAACGATGGGCGTAAAAAAATCCACGGTCTGCACGAGCGCGAGGTCGTCCGAGAGACGATACACTCCCGCGTCGTCGGCGGTTTCAATGCCGACAATCAAATTCGGGTCGTGTGGAATGTGCAGCCCGCCCAAAACTTGAGCGAGTTCGCGCGGCGCGAGCTTAGACGCTCAACCGGCGCACGAAACCATCTCAGTGAGACGCATCGCAACCTCCTCGCAAAAATAATCGTGTGAGATGAATCAAAGTTATAGCGCCTTTGTCTGCTCTTCGACTCAACTCCGGCTGACGCTTTTATCGTAACACGAAACAAAACGGCACCGGCCCGGCGCGAAGTTTCGTGTTAGGACGATTTGAGATTCGGCACGAAGATGATTTTTCCGCCGGTCATATGGTTCGCGTAGTGTTGCAAACCCTCGGCGGCTTTTTCGAGCGGCAGGCGCTCGTGAATCTCTGTCTTCAACTCGTCGGCGAGCAGCCGCTGGACTTTTCTCGAAGTCATGATTTTGCCGGGCAGGCTTTGCTTGCGCATCCAGTCCGAGAGCCAGAAGCCTTCGACGCTCTTCTTCTCGAAGATCAACGAGCGCGGCTCGATCCGACAATTCTCAAGCGACAGCGCGCCGTAAACGATGACGCGCCCGCCCGCCGACAGCGCGCCGATAAGTCGCCCCGTCAATTCGCCCGCCACCGCATCGAAGCCGACGCTCACGCGGAGTTTTTTGCAAAGCTCGCGCAACCGCTCATCGAAATCCGCCGTGCTGCTGTCGAGCACGTAGCGCGCGCCCTCTTTTTGTAAAAGCTCGACCTGCTCCTGACGGCGCACGATGTTGACGAGCGGCACATTGCGACGCGCCGCGAGCCTCACGATCATGCGACCGAGCGCGCTCGCCGCGGCTGTCTGGATGACGGCCTCCGCGCGTGCGCGTCTGGCTCTGTCCATCAACGCCCATGCGGTGAACGGGTTGACGATGAGCGAGGCCGCCCCTTCCGTGTCCGTCTGTTTGAGAAGCGGCACGCAGAAGTTCGCCCCCGCCAACACGTATTCGGCCCAAGTGCCGTCGCCCTCGATGGGAGCGGCACAGGCGACGCGTTTGCCTTTCAAATAATTCGCGAGCAGCCCGCCACCCGACTCCACAACTTCGCCGCTTCCCTCAAAGCCCGCGACGACGGGGAGTTTCTTTTTAACGTAGAGACCGCGCAGGAACATCAGGTCGGAAGGGTTCACGGGCGCGGCGGCGACGCGCACGAGCACCTCGCCGCGCCCCGGTCGGGGCAGAGGCTTTTCCACGAGTCGCAGCGAGCCGGCCTCGCCGTCGTAAGCGTGAAGTTCCAATGCACGCATCGTCGCCGGGAGCGTCTGCGTCCGTCCGTCGCTCATCGAGTGAACCTCCTTAAACCCCGCTCTTTTTTTCCGTCCGTGAATGACGGCTGACTATAGTTAATCGCGCATCTTTGGGCAACGAAATTCACCGCGCGCGACGCATTAAGAGGCCCGTCTCATCCTTTATTCTGACAACTTTAGCGCGGCGACGGGCGTACATTTTCATCTCGCCCGACATCAAAAGACTGTTCGGCGTCGGCCTTCGCGTCCCGTGCGGTTGACACTCTATAAGTGGTACGGTAAGTTAGCCGTCAATCGTTTTCCCGGTTATTTCCGTCCCGTTCGTCTAGGGGCCTAGGACACCGCCCTTTCACGGCGGCGACACGGGTTCGAATCCCGTACGGGACGCCATACTTTACCGGGGCAAGGGCGTTAAGCGACGCTCCTTCAAGGTAAGGATCAACGTGAGGCCGCCGACGCCGTGCTGTTTGAGCCGCGCCGGCGGCCTTTACCATTTTCAGGTTTCGCAGGGGATAACGGGGATGTTCAAACGATTCGCAGCTTTACTCTTCATCACGCTCATTCTTTTCAACGCGCCCGCCGCGACGACAGGGGCGCGCACGATGCCGCCGCCGCAGGTCGCCAATGACGTGATTATCGTGCTGCCGTTTGAGAACACGGGCGGGCAGAGGGAGTTTAACTGGGTCGGCGAGAGTTTCGCAGACTCTCTGACCGAACTGCTCAGCGCGCACGGTCTGTCCTCCGTCACGAGCGACGCGCGTGAGATCGCCTACCAGCGCCTGCGCGTCCCGCTGACCGTCATCCCTTCGCGCGCCACCGCTATTAAAATCGCGCGCGAGGCCGGAGCGAGCCTCGTCGTGCTCGGCACATACGAAGTGTCACCGCAGCAGGATGAAAAGTCCGTCGCCGAAGTGCGCGGCTCGGCGCGCGTCATTCGCGTTAACGAGGGGCGGCTGTCGGGGAAAGTGATGAACGACGGTCGTTGGGCGATGCACGAATTTTTCTTCGGCGACGCGCTCCTCAACCTCCAGAGCGTCCACGGCAAGGTCGCCTATCAGATTCTTTACGAGCAGGACGACAAGCTGCCCTTCTCGCAAATCTCGATTGTCGAGCAGGCGACGAAAGTGCCCGTCAAATCCTTCGAGAGTCTCGTCAAGGGGACGATGACGGATGATCCTGAGAAGCGTTCCGCCTATCTACAGAACGCCATGCGCGAGTACGCGCGCGCCGTCCCCGGCGGTCTCTACGCGCAGGCCGCTTTTGAACTTGGGCATCTCTACTTCTCGCAGAAGGACTACAAGCGCGCCGCCGAAAATTTCTCGCTGCTTCAGAAGAAAGACCCGCACTATGCCGAAGCGGCCTTTTACACTGCGCTCAGCTACTGGCGCACGGGCAACACGCAGAGTGCGCTAGACGCGCTGCTGCCGCTCACGACCGACATGCCGCTCACGAGCATCTTTAACAATGCCGGGGCGCTCGCCACGCAAGCCGCGCGCTCGGAGAAGGACGCGTCGAAGCGTGAGAACCTGCTCAAGCAAGCGACCGCCATTCTCAGCCGCGCCGCCGAGTCCACGCCGGACGATCAGATGGTGCGTTACAACTACGCTTACGCGCTGATGCTGTCGGGCAAGTACCCCGAAGCCGTGAAAGAGTTGGGCGAGGTCGTCAAACAGAATCCGCGCGACGGCGAGGCGCTCTTCCTCTTAGCCAAATCTTTAGAGAAGGCCGGTCAGTCGGACGAGGCGAACGGCAACGACGATCAGGCGCGACGTTTCTTCCCCGCTTACGCCAAGGCACAGGTCGAGTGGCAGAAGTCGCAGACCACGACGGAAGTTCCTCTGCGGCTTCGCGCAGACTTCAACCGCGCCGAAGTCATCAGTCTCATCAAAGACGAAGAGGAGAAAAAACTCGCCGCCGTCACCGGCACGACGACGCAGAATCTGCTCAACAAAGCCTACGAGCTTTACGGCGCGGGGCGCGACGACGAGGCTTTGACGGAACTGCGCGATGTTATCCGCGTCGAACCGATGAACGCCGAAGCCTATCTATTGACAGGGCGCATCTATCAACGGCGCGGCGAACTCGTCTCGGCCATCAACCAG
>JBAVPI010000496.1:0-4819 GCA_049692915.1 Pyrinomonadaceae bacterium | reverse complement strand
CGCGTGCACGGCGCGGAGCACGTGCGGCCCGGCGCGTCCTACGTCTTTCTTTCGACGCACGCAAGCTACATGGACATCCCCGTCATGCTCGGCTATCTGCCCGCGCAACTGCGCATCGCCGCCAAGCGCGAAGTATTTCAAATTCCTTTTCTCGGCTGGCACATGCGTCGCGCCGGTCACATCTCGATCAATCGAGGCTCGACGGCGGAGGCGGTCGAAAGTCTCCGCCGCGCGACCGACGGCATCTGCGACGGCGTCTGCGCCTTTCTCTTCCCCGAAGGCACGCGCACGCGCGACGGCTCGCTTCAGCCGTTCAAGAAGGGCGGCTTCAAACTCGCCATTCAGGCGCGCGTCCCTGTCGTCCCCGTCTCAATCATCGGCACGGGCCGACTCCTGCCACGCGACTCAATCATCTTTCGTCCCGGCCCCGTCGAGATGTACATCGGCCCGCCCATCCCGACCGACGGCCTCGACGACGCAGACCCGTCCGCCATCATGCAAAGCGTCCGCGACGAGATGCTGAAACATGCCGAGGGATGAGAGCAGCGGGTACCGGCATTAATGTTCGAGCGTCGAGATTTCAAATACGAAAGTCGAGACTTCAAATACAATTTCAAATGGCCTGACTTCTAAGGGCTTCAAATGTCCTGACTTCATCGCTCATCCCTCCACCCTGATCCTTTCCCTGTTGACCGGCCTTTCGGACTCTCATACACTGTTGGACGTGAGCACCCCTCTTGAGCCGTTGCACGGCACTCCTGATGCAGCACCAGCGCAGGCAGTTTTCACACCGCCGACGGTTGACCCGGACAATCCGCCGTGGTCAATCCTCGGCGCAATCGCCATCTGGCTGTTCAGCGTGGTGCTGATCGTCATCATCCCCCTCGTCTTCCTCTTGCCCTACATCTGGCAGCAGCATGTCCGTCTAGAGACTCTCGGCGAGTTTGCGATGACGGATAAGACGGCCATTTTTCTCCAGATCGTTTCGATCATCCCCGCGCATCTGCTGACGCTGGGTGCGGCGTGGGCGCTCGTCACGCGGTTCGGCAAGTATCCATTTTTCGCCACGCTCGGATGGCAGTGGGATAGAGGTTTCACTTTCTGGCGCTGCGTTGTTCTGGCCGTCGGACTGCTCGTCTTAGGGTCTGTCATCATCTATTTTTTCGGCGGGGCCGAGACGCAACTCGACAAGATTATCAACAGTTCGCGTCTGACCGCCTTTACCACCGCACTGCTCGCGACGGCCACTGCGCCGCTCGTCGAAGAGATAGTCTATCGAGGCGTGCTCTATTCGGCTCTGCGCAGACTCATCGGCGCGACCGGAGCGGTCGCCATCGTGCTCTCGCTCTTCGCGCTCATACACGTCCCGCAATACTGGCCGAACTTCGGCGTGATCGTCACCATCGGCATCCTCAGCCTCGTGCTCACCACCGTGCGCGCCTACACAGGCAGGCTGCTGCCGTGTTTCATTATTCACCTCGTCTTCAACGGCATACAATCTTCATACATCGTGCTCGAACCTTTCTTCAAACGAGATGCCCCCGCCGAAGCACCGGGCGCGTGGCTCGTCTGGACGTTCGCGCATTTCTTCCAAGTAACTTTCTGAAAAGATGAATTACGACATCGTGGTCGTCGGCGGCGGGATCGGCGGGTTGACCGTCGCCGCGCTGCTCGCCGCGCGCGGACTGGGCGTGTGCCTGTTGGAGAGAGCGTCACACGTCGGGGGCTGCGCCGCGACGTTCGGGCAAGCGGGCCACCTGTTTGAGACGGGCGCGGGACTTTACGCCGCGTGGGGAGCGGGCGAGATTCACGAACGTGTCTTCGCGGAGCTTCCGGCGTCCGCGCCTGAAGTGCGCAAGCTGACGAACGCTTACGTTGTCAGACTTCCTGACGGGACGGACGTGCGCGTCGGGGGCGGCGGCGACGCGGAGTTGGACGAAGGATTTGCAGCGGAGTTGCGCGCCGCGTTTCCCGAATGCGCCGACGCCTCCATCCGTTTTTATCGCGAACTGATGCCCGTCGCCGATGCTCTCATGCGGGCCGCGCGGCGCATTCCTGCGCTCGTCAACGCTACGAGATTCCAACGCGCGAAGCTCATCGCCGCCGCGCCGCGCATCTCTACGCGCATCCTCGCCGGGATGAATCAGACGGCGGCGCAACACATGGCGGATACGTCGCCGCGCTTTCGCCGGTTCGTTGACGTGCAATTGCAAATCTTCGCTCAGTGTGCGAGCGAGAGTTGCGCGTACCCTTACGCCGCCGTCGCGCTCGCGCAACCCTTGCGCGGGATGTACGCCATACGCGGCGGCGGTTCAGCCCTCGCCGACTCGCTCGTCGAATCAATCAAAAAAAGCGGCGGCACTGTCCGTCTCGACTCGCCCGTACTGCGGCTCGCTTACGATTCGGGCGGGAGCGCCACGGGAGTTGATCTGTTGAGCGGCGAGTTCGTCGGAGCGGGCCGCGCGGTCGTCAGTAATCTGACGATGTGGGACACCTACGGCAAACTCGTCGGAGCGGGCCGCACGCCGCCGGAGACACGCGCGCGGCTTAAAAGTTTACGCGGGTGGGGCGCGTACCAACTCTATTTGAGTCTCGATGAAGCGGCGGCGGCGAGGCTTCCGTCCGAACAAATCCTGACGCTCGCCGACTGGCAGGAGGGCCGCGCTTACGATCCGGAAACGTCGCAGTTCATGTTCAGCGCCGCGCCCGCGTGGGACGCACGCGCGCCGGAGGGAAAGCGCGCCGTCACCGTCTCGACCTTCACGGAAGCGGAGCAGTGGTTCGCCTTCCACGAAGACGAATCGGCGCACGAAGAGGGAGATCAAAAGATGCTTGAAGAGTGTTGGAGTCGCATCCACGCGTCGCTGCCGGAACTCGGCGCGGGCATCGAGGTCATCGAGACGGCGTCGCCTCGTACCTTTTACGAAAAGACGCGCCGACGCTTGGGGATGGTCGGCGGCATCGGCCAGACGCTCGAAGTGTTCGGCACGCACTCACCGACTCATCGCACCGCGCTGCCCAACCTCTACATCGTCGGCGATACGACCTTTCCCGGCAACGGCGTCGCCGCCGTGACGCACTCGGCGCTCGTCGTCGCCAACGAAATCGCCCCGCCTGCCCGAAGTTAATCGGCGGCGGGGCGTTTGAGAGTTTCGACAGTTTTAAGGAGAACCCCGTTCCGGGCGCTCTCTTAAATGAACGCTCTATTATTTGCGCGGCGGAGCAGTTCTCTGATCACTGTGGGAATTCTCCCTCTCGATACGCTGAACCGGGAACGATTCAGGGCGCGAGACGGGTTGAGGCGACGGGCCGTTATTAATTCCACTGCCCGGATTGCCTCCGTTGGATGGATTGCCGCCATTGGACGGATTCGGGTAATTACCCGCCGACCCGCTGCCGGGATACGGCTGCGTCGGGTTCTGGGTAATGACGGGCGTGATCCTGTATCCGCATCCGCTGCATCCCGGATGCATCGGCGACCAACCGATAGTGCTGTTGAAGCTGTTGCCGTAAGGAGAACTCCAACCCGGCGAGTAGGGGAGAAACGTATAGCAGCGTGCGAAGGGGGAATATATCCAAAGACCGATGCCGTACCTGTAGTTCCAATCGTCGCGCAAAGAGGCGCTTGCCAGCAGCGCGTTAAGGCCGGTTCTGGCGTTGCGTTGCGCGAGTTGCCGGTTGGCTTTGGCAAGATCGCCCGCACGTTCCTTGCTCCAGAGGTCGAGTGCGTCTTTCGTCTTCTCAAGTTTCGCCACTTCGACCGCGCCGCCGACGCGCGCCACCTTGCCGCCCTTGACGAGCAACCCTTCCGCCCCGACGAGCGCGCGACCTTTACGGACGGCGACCTCAGTCATGTTCGCGGGCAGGAGGTTGATGCGGTAGATGCCGCTCCTGATAATTTTCGCGAGCGTCTGCGGAGTCTCGACGGCGATCTCGACTTCGCTCTTATCATAGCCCAGCGCCTCTATGACCACGCCGCCGCGCGCGAGTTTAAGGCGCAGGCTGTCGAGCGAATTGTCGGTCAACACGAACTCGGAGTTGTCGGCCATGCGAACGTAAGAGCCGGGATTGAGCAGCACCTCGACCTGCCCCGCTCCCGTCCGCACCACATCACCGCTCTCAAGATTGTGGCGCGACGAAAGACGCCGCCAGTCCGTCTCGTCCGCGTGCCTGTAATGAACATCGCCGGAGACGAAATTGACGCCCCCCGCGCGTGCCGAGATGAAGTGGTCTTCCCTGTTCTGGCCGAGCGCGGCGGGCGCGGCGCACAAAACGAACAGAGTCAGGACGAAGAGGCCGCGAATAACTGTGCCGTGGGTGGTTTTCATAAAAACGCTCCGTTGTCGTTAAAGCTTGCCGGTTGCTGCGTGTGCGGGAATTTAACTATCCGTCGTTGAGCACAGGATACTCTTAATGAATTGGGTCGGCAAGATGTTAAAGGGTCACAATTGCCGCCGCGTGATGGCCGCCGGCGATGCGCAAAACTTAAACACGGACGCACGGTTAAAGTAAGCCGTCGCGCTCAATCGCCTAACGCTTGAGCGCGAGGTCGAGAGCGTCGGGCGCGTCCGTCCCCGCACCTCGGACGACGAGCACTCCGTCGCCTTCGACGCGCACGTAAGTCAGCAGCCCGCCTTCACGCCAGTGCGCCTCGGTCGCGGAAGAGTTTCCGGCATCGCCCGCGCCGCGCCGTCGTTCGAGCGCGTTGTAGGCGCGAAAGAACTCCTGCGCGTCTTCAACGCTGTCCCATGCCGTCGCCCAGACGAAGAGCGGCGCGTGCCCTTCGCGCTCGAAGACGAACGCGCGATCACCGCCCCAC
>JBAVPI010000495.1:0-3786 GCA_049692915.1 Pyrinomonadaceae bacterium | reverse complement strand
GATCACGCCACGCGCCGCCGCGTCCCGCGACTCTCCGGCGCGGCCCTGCTCGTCAAGCGCGAAGTGATAGACGAAGTGGGCGGACTCGACGAACGCTTTCACATGTACGGCGAGGATGTGGAGTGGTGTCTGCGCATACGTCGCGCCGGGTGGCAACTCGTCCACGAACCCTCTGCGGTCGTGATGCACCACGGCAGCGGCAGTTCCAAAAAGCGTTGGGGAAATCTTGAGACGACGCGCCGCATCGTGGACGGGCAATTACGCTTTCAGGAATTTTGCCTGTCACGTCGGCAAATCGTCTCGAACATTCTCGCCAGTTCGATGATCGCGGCGCTGTCTCTCGTATGGCAGACTCTGCGCGGCGGTCAGGTAGCGGAGCAGCGCGTGGCGCTCGGACTGTACGCGCGATACCTGCGTCGCGCTCTGCGGCGTCGGGACAGGTGAACAATTCGCGGCACGGGGGCCGGACTCAGTAAGAGGCAGAATGAGAATCGAGACCATTTATCGTGAACGCCTGCAAGGGATGTTGAGAAAGACCTTCTCGCTGTGGGAGCGGCTCGGAGTTCACGTCACGCCGAACCACTTTTACCAGCCCATCCCCGACACGCGAAGCATCAGCGAGGAACTGTGGCGCAAGCCTTCGGAGTTGCCCGGCGTGCGCATGCGGGAAGACGCGCAACTCGACCTTCTGGCGCAGATGTCCGCGCGCTTCCGCGACGAATACGACGCCTTCGCGCGTGAAAAGACCTCCGTGCCGCACCAGTATCATCTTGAGAACGACCAGTTCAACAGCGTGGACGCGGAGATGCTCCACTGCATGATTCGCCACTTCAAACCGGCGCGCGTCTTCGAGATCGGCTCAGGGAATTCGACATACGTGGCGGCCAACGCGGCTCTGATGAACCATGCGCAGTCGGGGCACGCGTGCGAACTGGTCGCCTTCGAGCCGTACCCCAACGAGGTGCTTGAGGCAGGCTTCCCCGGCCTGACGCGTCTGGTGCGGGCGAAGATTCAGGACGTGCCGCTGTCGGAGTTTGAGCTGCTTGGCGAGAACGACATCCTGTTCATTGATTCGAGCCACGTTCTGAAAATCGGGAGCGACGTGCAGTACGAGTTTCTCGAAGTCCTGCCGCGCCTGCGTCCCGGAGTCGTCGTGCATGTCCACGACATCTTTCTCCCCGCAGAGTACCCGCGCAAGTGGGTGATGGAAGATCGCAGGTTCTGGACGGAGCAGTATCTCCTGCAAGCGTTTCTGGCATTCAACGACAGCTTCGAGGTGTTGTGGGGCGGGAGCTACATGCATCTGAGGCATCCCGACAAACTGGAAGCGGCCTTCAACTCTTACGACAGTCGCCGCAACTGGCCGGGCAGCTTCTGGATGAGAAAAACGCGTTAACGTTCTGCGATTGACGCGGCTCGCGGGTGGCTAAGAAGAGGCGCGCGGGCGGCGAAATAGACACACGCAGAGCGCGCGGCTATACTGCTGCCTTAATTCGCGGGCCGTCGCGTTCGAGCCGGGGGATGTCTCTGAAAGTTTGTACCCGCTTGATTGCTTCAATCCACTTTCCCACAAGGGGCCATTCAACTTTTGACGCAGATGAGAACCGTTTTAACCAGCGGGGGCACGGGCACTCCGTCCACGCGGCGCGGCATAGCGACGAAGGATAACTACGACGACATGCCGGTGCGCCGCGACGAATCGTCGGCATGGGAGGTTTAAGCGATGCCTCCAATTCGACACGCCGTTATTATGGCCGCGGGGCGCGGGCTGCGAATGATGCCGCTCACGGATTCCATCCCGAAGCCGATGGCCCCCTACAACGGCTCGACCTTAATCGAGCGCGGCATCGCGCGCATCAGCGACCGCATCGCACACATCCACATCACCGTCGGCTACAAGAAGGCGATGCTCGCGCAGCACGTCATCGAGCACGGCGCGGCGTCCGTCTTCAATACCGACGGCCAGAGCAACTGCTGGTGGATTTACAACACGCTTCTCAAGTCGCTCGACGAGCCGGTTTACGTGCTCACCTGCGATAACGTCGTTGACCTCGATTTCGATCTTCTGGAAGAGAACTACCGCGACCTTCAAGAGCCGCCGTGCATGCTCGTCCCCGTCCGCCCCGTCGCCGGACTCGACGGCGACTACGTCTTCCAGCGCGACCACATCGTCACCGAGATCAGCCGCGTCAAACAGGCGGACATCTACTGCTCCGGCATCCAGATTCTCAACCCGCGACGCGTCAACGAATTGACGGGCGAGGGTGAAAACTTTTACGACGTGTGGCAACAACTGATCGCCCGCGAAGAATTGCTGGTCTCGTCCGTCTATCCGAAAAAGTGGTTCGCCGTGGATACGGTCGAGCAGTTGCAGAGTCTCAACCGGACTCCGTTTTAGCCACGCGCGCAAGGGCCACGCGCCGCGCCGAGTTCAGAGCAGCCGCGTCAAGTCAGAGCATGAGTCCATACCCATTTTTCTCCGTCATCATCCCCACGTACAACCGTGCCGGCTTCATCGTCAAGACGCTCGAAAGCGTCCTCGCGCAGACCTACACCCACTTCGAGATCATCATCATTGACAACTGTTCGACCGATAACACGGAGGAGTTGCTCCAACCGTTCATCGCTTCGGGACGGGTGCGGTTCTTCAAACAGGATCGCAATTACGAGCGCGCCGTTTCGCGCAACAGGGGGATGAGCCTCGCCACGGGCGACTTCGTGACGCTGCTCGATTCGGACGATCTGATGTACCCGTCGAACCTCGCCGATGCCGCCGCGTATGCGGTCGCGCACCCGGAAACGAAATGCTTCTACAACCTCAGCGAGTTTGTGAACACCGAAGGTAGAGTCGTCTATCGACCGCCCGTGCCGTCGCTCGACGATCAATGGAAGTCCATCACGCGCGGCAACTTTATGGCCTGCATCGGCGACTTCATCCACCGCGAGATTTACACGCGCTATACCTTCGATACGCGCCCCTCGATCATCGGCGGGGAGGACTGGGATTTCTGGCTGCGCGTGCTGGCCGACTACAAGGTCGGACGCATCGAGCGCGTCAACAGCGGCATCGTGCAGCACGGGGGCCGGAGCGTCAGCAATCAGGATTTGGTGAGCCTGCGCGCCGGACACAAAATGCTTGCCGCGAAGCTTGAGAACGACCCGCACCTGCGCGCCGTTTACGCGCCGTATCTCAAGCGCTTCAGGGCCGCGATGTTCGTCTATCTCGCCATCCTCGCCAACTCAGGCGCGATCTACCGGACGACTCTTTCATACCTGCGGCGTGCGGCGGCGGAAGATTGGAGCGTCGTCGCGTCGCCGCAGTTTCTCAGAGTCTTACAACTCGCGCTGTCCGGTCTGGCCGGGTCGCATAGATGAACCGCCGGAAAGGTTAAAGGACTTCCGCCGTCGAGACATCGCAGCGGCTCGCGTTTCGCGCCGTGCGGTCTCGCAAGCAACTTTCGCATCATGCCGACACGCACGCTCTATCTCTGTTACTTCGGTCTGCGTGAACCGCTCGTGCAGACGCAGGTGCTTCCCTACCTGCGCCAACTCGCAGGCGGCGGCGTCGCCGTCAGCCTGCTCACCTTCGAGCCGCAACTCAAAGAGCGCTGGACGCGCGAAGAGTTGGAAGCGATGAAGGCAAGATTGGCGGGTGAAGGCGTCCGCTGGTTTCAACTGCCGTATCACAAAAGTCCGTCGGCGCTGGCGACCGGCTACGACATCATCGCGGGCGCGCGTGAAGCGGTGCGACTCGCGCGGCGTCACGGCATCAACGTGCTGCACGCG
>JBAVPI010000494.1:0-1839 GCA_049692915.1 Pyrinomonadaceae bacterium | reverse complement strand
AGACAGGCCCGCCCTGCGCGGAGTGCCGGACGCCCACGCTCAAGCGCGGGCCGGCGAGTTCGGGGAATTATTTCTGGTCGTGCCCGCGCTGGCGCAGCGACGGGTCGGGCTGCAATGCAAAACCCGTGTGGATAAATTCATCGTTGAACTGAGCGATGCGTTGCCCCGTGCGAAACGTGTGAGCGTCACGGCGAAAAGCGCGCGGGGCATAGTCGAAGAAACTCACAAGAGAGACGCCCGGACTTTCACATCGCCGCAAAAAATATGAAGCCCGGACGTGCTCTCCCCTTCACGTCCGGGCCTCTTTTACGGTCGCCCGCACAAACTTGCCGTGCAGGCGACCGATGTCGAGATGCGAGTCTTGGATTTTTAGTAGCGGCGATACTTGTCGCGAATCTTGTAGGTGTAAATGGCTGCGCCGCCGCCGCCCGTGATCGCACCGATGAGCGCGCCCTTTTTACCGCCGATCAATCCGCCGAGGATCGCGCCGCCAACCGCACCGCCCGCCGTCGTGATCTTGTCACGACTCTTGTTCCAGATGCGTTGCGTGGACGAACCATTCGAACGCCCGTAGCGCGTCTGCGCATTCGCCGGCACGACCGCGAAAGTGAGAACTACCAGACACATCAAAGTTGCTAAAAGTTTTTTCATCACTCATCCTCCCGGTCTGGTAATTAGCAACGCGCATGCCATTACCGGTCGGCCCTGTGAACCTCGATAAGACAATTTTTTAGCCAAGATTTTCGGCGAAAAAGGTTATGCGGAAAGGGTTGCCTGACTTCGTTAATTCCATTACGTGTCAGGTGTCCAAAGCGACGCCGCTTTTGGTGCAGATGCGGCACGCTGATGGGCAGAGAGGCGCATCCAAGTTGAGCATGCGCGAGGCGTCGAAGCTGTGGGAGAATCTAATCGCAACGTCGGGAAGCTGCGTTGAGGTGTCTTGGTCGGGCCTTTGTCGGTTTATAATAAGCGCACTTGAAGGATTATTGTTGGAGTTGTCGAATGAGAGTAACTAAAACACGCTGGTCAACGCCGATTTTTCTGATTGTCATTGCCTTGTCGCTTGTGCCGCAGACTGCGACGGTGTCGGCGTCGCAGGCCACGCGCAAGCAGGCGCGCACCGTGAAGCGGTCGAAGACAAACGCCGAGACGAAACGACGCGCGCCGACGGCTGAAGATTTTTTCAAACGGGGGAACGCGAGTCTCAGGGCGGAGCAGTATGCGGAGGCTGTCGAAGCTTTCAAGGAGGCGACGCGCTTGAAGCCCGACTTCGTTATCGCCTACAACAATCTCGGCATCGCTTACGGGCGGGCGGGCCAGTACGCGGAGGCGATTGACGCTTATAATCGTGCCATCTCGCTCAACCCCGGCGCGGCGGATACATACTTCAACCTCGGCGTGGCTTACGGCAAGGCACAACGCTACGAGGAGGCTGTCGCGGCCTATGCGGAGGCCACGCGACTCCGGCCCGAATACGCCGACGCGTATTTCAACACGGGACTGATGCACGAAAAACTCGAACAGCACGCGCAGGCCGTAGAGGCTTATAAACGCGTGCTCGCCATCACACCGGACTACCCGAACGCGCGCGCGTACATGGAAGAGGCGCTGGCAAAACTTCCGCCCCCGCCGCCCGACGCGCCGAAAGTCGAGCGCGCAAAAAAGACGCGGCGCACGACCAAAGGCCGCAAGGCCGCGCCCCGACCCAAAGGCGTGTAAGAAGACATTTTATGCCCGCCGCCGAAGCATAGAGAGAGACGAAACACAGAGGGCGGATCACAGAGCCACGCAACGCAGTGACGCGGAGACGCGGAAGTCATGGTTTGAACTGAGCATGAC
>JBAVPI010000493.1:0-1656 GCA_049692915.1 Pyrinomonadaceae bacterium | reverse complement strand
GCCAAGGGGCTACGGGGTTGTTGGAGTGGCTGGCGTGGCTATAAACATTGCGCCCCTCCGGGACGTTGAAAACATTGTGCCCCTCCGGGACGCTGAGCCTCTCAAAACCACAAACATTTCGTTCTACGGCACTCTGAGCCTCCCGAAGCCACGTTTCCACACTTAAAACCAGCCACGTTCCGCCGCGCTCCGGCGCGTGATGACAATCATCAGAATCAGACCGACTACTTTCCAGCGGATCTCGCCATTTTAGACGCCGCCATCGTCCTGTTTGCCGGCGCACGTCATTTTTCCTGCGCACTCCTGATCAAACTCGCGGTTGCTTTGTTGATGAAGTAGACGAGGTCATCGGCCTCCTTATCGGACACCGTTCGGCGGCCATCGGGCGCGGCGATCTCGATCTGCTGGAGTTTTTGTCTAGTCGCCTGGCAATAACTACCCCAAACCATGTCCGCATCGATTCGCGCCTGACCCCTCAGATCTTTCGCAATCAGGTCGCGGTAAACAAACTTCAGCGAACCTTCCCAAAATGACTTCAAGATCGGCTGCGCTTCCGGCGGCAAATCGACTTTGATGACCGCATTCGGACCTGCCGACGACGGACGCGCCGGCTGACCTTCCCGTTCCCCTTCCTTGAACTCCAGCCAAATATCGGGCGCCGGTTGGCCGAGCACGGCGGTCTTCAGGTCGTCGCCGTCCTTGCGTTCAAGCGGCTGTACCGCGCCGCCCGCTTTCCCCTCCCAGGCAGGGTGTGGACCGCGAGAAACCGAAACGTCGACAGCGGTCTGCGCGCACGCACCTGAAGTCACCACCAGCACAGCGACAAACATCAACAGCAACGCGCCTATTCTCCGATTAAGTTTTTCCATATAACCTCCTCATTGGGCCATTAACCAAGGTCACAGCCAACCCGGCGATGACCCGGGTGGGATCTCCGGCAGACAAACCGGCACTTTGTCTCGACACCTTTTGACACTTTGATCCGACACTCGCACCCGCTTCCAATACTCTGGCACCCGCCTTCGATACTCTGACACCCGCTCCAGACATTCTGACACCCGCTGCAAACACTCTGATACCCGCCTCGAATATTCTGACACCCGCCTCGAACACTCTAATATCCGCCGCGAACACTCTGACATCTGTTCCAGACATTCTGACACCCGCCTTCGACACTCTGACGCCCGTCTCGAACATTCTGATACCTGCCTCGAACATCTTGACACCCGCTCCGAACACTCTGACGCCCGTCTCGAACACTCTGACACCCGTCTCGTTTGAGCCCGCGCAGCGGGTGGAAGCATAAAGCCTGGGGTGGAGCGAAGCGGAACCCCAGGACAATGAAAAAAAAGAAGTATGAGCGCGCGGAGCGTGCGACAGAGCGAAGGTTCAAATCACTTGGCCGTAACTGTCGCCCGCTCTCGCGGGCTTGGGCCGTGTTTCTGCACTGATCCTGGGGTTCCACTTCGCTTCACCCCAGGCTTTACGCTATCGCCTGCTTCGCAGGCTTTACTCGCTGCTATCGCCGCGTTTCGTGGGTCTCCGCTCCTGTCGTGTTTCGGGGGCTTCACTTGTTCGGTCGCTTGAATCGCAACCTCTTGATCGCCTTGTAGAGCGCGCTTTGCGGGCCGAACGCGGCGCTGACGTAGGCTTTGA
>JBAVPI010000492.1:0-5092 GCA_049692915.1 Pyrinomonadaceae bacterium | reverse complement strand
ACACCGCACACGAAGTTCAAGGCGGAGGCGTACATCTTGACGAAGGAAGAGGGCGGGCGGCACACGCCATTTTTCACTGGGTACCGTCCGCAGTTCTACTTTCGGACGACGGACGTGACGGGAGTGGCGTCGTTGCCTGAGGGAGTGGAGATGGTGATGCCGGGAGACAACGTGGCGATGGAGATCGAGTTAATCACGCCGATAGCGATGGAGAAGGGGTTGAGGTTCGCGATACGAGAGGGTGGGCGAACGGTGGGTGCGGGCACGATCTCCGATATCGTCGAATAAGTCTGTCAAGCATTCGGGGCGGGTTGAAAATCATATGCTGAACGAAAAGATCAGAATCAGGCTCAAAGCCTACGATCACCGCGTGCTGGATCAATCCACCACGGAGATCGTCGAGACCGCGAAGCGCACAGGCGCGCGTGTGGCGGGGCCGATTCCGCTTCCTACTTCAAAGAATAAGTGGACGGTTCTCAGGTCGCCGCACGTGGACAAAAAGTCGCGCGAGCAGTTCGAGATCAGAACGCACAAGCGTCTGATGGACATCCTCGACCCGACGCCGCAGACCGTGGACGCGCTGATGAAACTCGACCTGCCCGCGGGCGTGGATGTCGAGATCAAGGCGTTCGGCAGAAGTTAAGAAAGCAGTGACGAGAGCAGCACGTGACGAGCGACGAGATCGAATCTCGTTCCCGCCCGTCACCTGTGCACTTCGTCACTTGTCACTGAGGTAAAGTGATGGTTAACGGAATCATCGGTAAAAAAGTCGGCATGACGCAACTCTTCGCGGCGGACGGCACGGTCGTCCCCGTGACGGTCATCAAGGCCGGGCCGTGCATCGTGGTGCAGAAGAAGACCTCCGCCGGGCCGGATGGTTATGACGCGGTGCAGATCGGACTCGTCGAAGAGAAGCCGGTCAGGCTGAAGAACGTCAACAAGCCGATGCGCGGCCACTTCGAGAAGACGGGCGGCGGCGTTCCCCCGACTCGCATTCTCAAGGAGTTGCGCTCGGAGGACGCGAACGGCGACGTGAACGTCGGCGATAAAATCCTCGTTGACCAGTTCGCCGACGGGGACAAGATCGAAGTCGTCGGCAAGTCGAAGGGGCGCGGCTTCGCGGGCACGATCAAGCGTCACAATTTCAAGCGCGGGCCTGAATCGCACGGTTCGATGAACGTCCGCGCGCCGGGTTCCATCGGCCAGTCGGCCTACCCTTCGCGCGTCATCAAGGGCACGCGCTCTTCGGGTCACATGGGCGACAAGCGCGTGACCGTCAAGGGTCTGACCGTGGCGCGCGTGGACGTGGAAAACAACCTGCTGATGGTGCGCGGCGCAGTGCCGGGGCCGAACGGCAGCGTCGTGATTATTAAGAAAAGCCGTAGATCGTAAATGGTGAGTCGAAGATAGAAGACAGTCCGGTTTTATCTATTGACGATTCACGATTGACGATTCACGAACGGAGTTGAATGTTATGCCTACCGTTAAGGTGCGCAATTTGAAGAACGAAGAGGTCGGCGACCTCGAACTCTCCGACGCCGTGTTCGGCGCGGAGTTCAACGAGTCGCTGATTCATACAGCCCTGAAGGCGCATCTCGCCACGGCGCGGCAGGGCACGGTGGGGACGAAGACGCGCGGCGACGTGTCCGGCTCAGGCAAGAAGCTCTGGAAGCAGAAGGGCACGGGTCGCGCGCGCATCGCGAGCATCCGTTCGCCCCTGTGGAAGGGCGGCGGCAACGTGCACGGCCCGCAGGCGCGCGACTGGTCGCAGGGACTGCCGAAGAAGATGAAGCGCGGCGCTCTCCGCTCGGCGCTCTCGGAACGTCTGCGCGAAGGCAACCTGATCGTGGTTGACGAATTTGCGCTCGCACAGGCGAAGACGAAGGAGTTCATCGGCGCGCTTTTGACGCTCGAACTGGGCGGCAAGACGCTGCTCGTGGACACGTTCAGCGACGACAATACACGCCTTGAAGGTCTGCTGCTCGCCTCGCGCAACGTCAAGCGCGCGAAGGTCGTCGGCAGCACGGGCCTGAACATCTATGACGTGCTCTATCACGAAAAGCTCGTCATCTCGCGCGGTGCGGTCGAAGAGATCGCGCGCGCACTCGACCCGAAATCGAAGCACGCCGCGAATGGCAGCGAGGGCGAGGCGGAAGAGGGCGGCGGGCAGACCGCAGAGGAGGCCGCGTAAAAGATGAGAACAGTTTGGGACATCATCAAAGCGCCGGTCATCACGGAGAAGGCGCTCGTGGCGAAAGAGGAGTCGCAGGACTCACGGCAGTTGCTGACCTTCCGCGTTGACACGCGCGCCACCAAGCCGGAGATCAAGTCCGCCATCGAAAAGATTTTCAACGTGCAGGTGGACACCGTGCGCACCATCAACTACATGGGCAAGAAGAAGCGGCAGGGTCGCTTCGAGGGCCGTCGGCCTTCTTGGAAGAAAGCCTACGTCACGCTCAAGGCGGGACAAGACCCGTTCGATTACGGCGAAAATATTTAAGAGCAGTGACCGGGTTAAGAGTGGCAAGTCGAAAACTTGATCGTCACTCGCCGCCCGTCACTCATGACCGAGCTTAAAGTTATGGGCATCAAGAAACTAAGACCGACATCGCCTGCGCGTCGTTACCAGACGTATCTGACGCGCGACGAATTGACGCCGGGCGCTGAGCCTGAGAGGGCTTTGCTTGAACCGAAGACGCGCATTTCCGGGCGCAACAACGACGGGCACATCACTGTGCGGCGTCGCGGCGGCGGCCACAAGCGCTTCTACCGGATCATAGATTTCAAGCGCAACAAGCCGGGCATCCCCGGTCGCGTGACGCAAATCGAGTACGACCCGAACCGCTCGGCGCACATCGCGCTCATCACCTATCTCGACGGCGAGAAGCGATACATCATCGCGCCCGTCGGCATCGAGGTCGGCAAGACCGTGATGAGCGGCCCCGAAGCAGACATCCTGCCGGGGAACGCTCTGCCGATCAGCAACATCCCTCTGGGCACGCAGATTCATAACATCGAACTGCGACCGGGGAAGGGCGGGCAGATGGCGCGCTCCGCCGGTTCGTTCGCACAACTCGTCGCCAAAGAGGGCGACTACGCGCAGCTACGCATGCCTTCGGGCGAAGTGCGGCGCGTGCCTGTAGTCTGCATGGCGACTGTCGGGCAGGTCGGCAACGTCGAGCACGAGAACGTCTCCTACGGTAAGGCCGGACGCTCGCGCTGGAAGGGCATCCGCCCGCACGTCCGCGGCGTCGCGATGAACCCGGTGGATCACCCGCACGGCGGCGGTGAAGGCAAAACGAGCGGCGGCGGTCATCCCGTCACCCCTTGGGGCCAGCCGACACGAGGGTACAAGACGCGCAGGAACAAACGCACGCAGAACATGATCGTGCGCGATAGACGGAAGAAGTAATCCATTCAATGATTCATCTGTTCGTCGAAGAGATGAGCAAGCGAATCAATTTTTGAGCGAAGCGAGAAATCATGGCACGTTCAGTAAAAAAAGGCCCGTTCATTGACGACCACGTACAGAAGGCGGTGGATCGCATCCGCCAGAGCGGCAACCGTCCGCCCGCGATCAAGACGTGGTCGCGCCGCTCGACGATCTCGCCCGACATGGTCGGCTTGACCTTCGGCGTGCACAACGGCAAGCGTCACCTTCCCGTCTATGTGACGGAGAACATGGTCGGACACAAGCTCGGCGAGTTCGCCCCGACGCGCACCTTCAAGGGACACTCCGGCACGAAGGCGGAGAAGTCTTCAAGGCCGGCAAGATAACAGCCGTAAATGGTCAATCGTAAATCGTGAATAGAACAGCCAACTGTCTTTCACCATTTACGATTCGCGATTCACGATTTACGAGGTTTGATTTATGGAAGCGAAAGCAAGTGCGAAATATCTTCGCGGGTCGGCACAGAAGGCGCGACTCGTCGTTGACATGATTCGGGGCAAGAATTTGGGTCAGGCGCTGGCGATCTTGCAGTTCACGAACAAGCGCGCCGCCGACGGCATCGAAAAGTGCGTGCGCTCCGCGTGGGCCAACGTCAACGAGGCCGCCGAGAAGGCGAACGTCGCCGTTGACCCGGACGAACTGTTCATCAAGGCCGCGTTCGTGGATCAGGGGCCGACGAAGAATCGCCGCCGCGTCCGTCCCGCGCCGCAAGGGCGCGCCTATCGCGAGCAGCGTCACTTCTGTCACATCACCGTGCTGCTTTCGACCGACGGTAAAGAACCGGTCGTCGGGGCGCGCGCCAAGAATGCGCCGGACAAGAAGCGCGGCACAACGAGCGCGACCACCAAGTCGCCCTCCTCAGCCGCAAAGACCAAGAGCAAGGACGCTTCAAAAACTAAGGCCGCCAGCACTGAGACGGCTCAAGAATAGTTGAACGGAGAAGATTGTGGGTCAGAAAGTTCATCCTTACGGTTTCCGCCTCGGCTACAACAAAGACTGGCATTCGCATTGGTTCGCCAAGAAGAATTACGGCGCTTACCTGATCGAAGACCTGAAGTTGAAGGCCACACTAAAAGCGCGCTTCGCGGGCGCGGGCGTCTCGCACGTTGACGTTGAGCGCGCGGCCAATCGCCTGAAGCTCATCATCTACACCTCGCGCCCCGGCATCATCATCGGGCGCAAGGGCGCGGAGATTGACAAGCTCAAGGGCGACATCGCGTCGCGCACCGGACGCGAAGTGCTCGTCTCGATTCAGGAAGTGCACAAGCCGGAATTGAACGCGCAGTTGCAGGCCGAGAAGATCGCGCAGCAGCTTGAGAAGCGCATCGCCTTCCGCCGCGCCATGCGCAAGACCGTCGAAGAGACGCTTCGCTTCGGCGGGCAGGGCATCAAGGTCAAGGTCGCGGGCCGCTTGAACGGAGCCGAGATCGCGCGTACCGAGTGGCAGTTGCAGGGGCGTCTGCCTCTTCACACGCTGCGCGCCGACATTGACTACGGATTCACGGAAGCGCACACGACTTACGGCGTGATCGGCGTCAAGGTCTGGATTTATCGCGGCGAGATTCTCGACCCGAAGGCGGCAATGGCACGCGGCACGCAGACCGACCCGATCAACGAGCCTCGCGCCGAGCGCGGCAGCGA
>JBAVPI010000491.1:0-4973 GCA_049692915.1 Pyrinomonadaceae bacterium | reverse complement strand
GCGCACCGCACGGACGAGTTCGTCCCCGTCACGGAACTGCGCGAATGCGCACGGATTTTGCGCGTGATGATCGAACGCTTTTGCCTGTCCGGGCATCAATAAACATCAGGCTTTTGTGCGTCAGTTTATTTCATGCCGGAAAGTCCAGTTTTTATGAATCGTCAAAATTTAGTTCGCCGCTCTTTAGCGTCGCTGTTGTGCGCCCTCGTGCTCGGCGGCATCACGGTCACACACGCCACGGCACAGGAAGTCGCCGTCCCCATGTCGAGCGAAGAGCTTTTGCAGACGCTCCGTCAAATGCCGAAACGACCCGGCCTGAAAGAGGAACTCGTCAAGGAGATACGGCGGCGCGGCATCAACTTCACACTGACGAACGGCCTGCGCTCGGTCATTGCGACGAAGAGCGGCAACGATGCCGACGTGCGTCGCACGCTCGAAGAGGCCGAGCGCCGATACCTTAACCCGACGCCCGCTTCCGCGCTCCCGCCCGCCGCCGAGGGGCAGGAACTTCTCGATAAGGCGCGCGCTGCCTCGCTCGAAGCTGCGGGGCAGATGCCCGATTTCGTCGTCAAGCAACTCGTGACGCGCGCCTACGCACGAGGAGCGTCAAAGAACTGGGGCGCGGCGGATCGCTTGACGGTCGGCGTGAGCTATCGCGCGAGCGGCGGCGAGCAGTACAAGCTGCTCATGCTGAACGGGCTGCCGACGGGAACAGCCGGGGCACAGGGGCAGGAAGAAAAGGACGACTATTCGGACATCGGCGGGACGAGTTCGACGGGCGAGTTCGTGACGATGCTGGCGCTTCTCTTCGCCGACGACACGAAGGCCGAGTTCAAACTGGCGGACACCGATACCTTGAAAGACAGGCGCACGCTCGTCTATGAGTACGAGGTCAAGCAGTCCAACTCGAAGATGACGCTCACCTACAACAAGACGCAGACGGCAGTCGTCGGTTATCGCGGGCGACTCTGGATTGACCGTGAGAATAACCGCGTGCTCCGGCTCGACAGCGTCTCGACGGACATCCCCGCCGGATTCCCCATCACCGCCACGACGCGCACCATAGACTATGACTGGGTGACTATCGCCGAGCAAAAATACCTGCTCCCCTCGCGCGCCGTGCTTGAGATGACCGCGCGCGAAAGAGATCAGATTTTCCAGAGCCGCAACGACATCCGCTTCCGCAACTATCAGAAGTACGGCACGGAGATCAAGATCATCGAAGAAGACATCATTGACGACGAAGGGACGGTGAAGCCACCTCCGCCGGAGAAGAAACCGGGGTTGAAGCCGTAATATCCCGGCGCGTCGAAAACACTTAGACCGTCAAGAAGCAAGATCGGGCGCGAAGGTCGCCGCAGAAAAGCCGGAGGGCGCGTGAACTAACAATGGTTCACGCGCCCTCTTTTTTGATATCTCCAATCAAACTCTCCCTAACCGGGTTCGTCACATCAAGAGTCGGCCTGACCCGCGAACTTCGCGGTGCTCGCGCCGGAGACGTAGGGCGCATCCTCTGTGAGTGCGTGGTTGACGAGTTGGCGCTGCTCCATCTCGTGAACGGCGTAGTTGCCTGTGGCGGGGCTGGCCGAGGCGGCGCGGCCCGCGTAGTAGGGGCGCTCGCACTTGGGTAAAAGTCCCATCAAGCGCGGCTCTGCGAAGTGCCAGCCGCCCATGTTTTTCGGCTCTTCCTGACACCAGACGAGTTGCGTGGCGGCGGGGTAGAGCGCAAAGATTTCGCGCAACGCCGCTTCGGGGAACGGGTAAAACTGTTCGAGACGAACGATTGAGACGCGCTCGTCGCCGGATTTTTGACGCGCCGCCGCGAGGTCGTAAAAGACTTTGCCGGAGCACAGGACGATGCGCCGGACGGCGTCGCGATCCCGCACGCCCGTGTCGTCAATGACGGGACGGAAGCCGCCCGCCGTCAACTCTTCAACCGTCGAGGTCGCCGCGGGCAAACGAAGCAGGCTCTTCGGCGTCATGACGATGAGCGGGCGCGCCGTCTCTTGCCTGACCTGCCGCCGGAGAAGGTGAAAATACTGCGCCGGGGTGGTCGGGTAACAGACCTGCATGTTGTTCTCGGCGCAGAGTTGGAGGTAGCGTTCGAGCCGCGCGGAGGAGTGCTCCGGCCCCTGCCCCTCGTAGCCGTGCGGCAACAGCAGGACGAGGCGCGAAGGCTGCTGCCACTTGTCCACGCCGGGCGCGATGAACTGGTCTATGATGACCTGTGCGCCGTTGCCGAAGTCGCCGAACTGCGCCTCCCATGCGACGAGCGCGTCGCGCGCCACGACCGAGTAGCCGTACTCGAAACCCATCACCCCCTGCTCTGAAAGCGAGCTGTCGAAGACTTCGACGTATGAGCGTTCGTCGCTCTTGGCCGTCATCTCGGTGAGCGGCGACCACGCCGCGCCGGTCTGCGTGTCGTACATGATGGCATGGCGTTGCGAGAAAGTGCCGCGCCCGGAATCCTGACCCGACAGGCGCACGCGCACGCCTTCCAAGCCGAGCGAGCCGAAGGCCATCAACTCCGCGAACGCCCAATCGAGCGGTGCTTCGCCCTCGCCCATCTTGGCGCGGCGCGCAAGCTGGCTGACCATCTTCGGATTGATGTTGAAATTTTCGGGAACGACCGCGATGCGGTGCGCGACCTCGCGAATCGTCTCAGCCGCGACGGGCGTCTCGACGATTGATGAGCCGTCCTCTTCCACGATCTGCGCGTGCAGTTCGTGAGCGGGCGGCTTGTCCTTCGCAATCTCTTTGGCACGCGCGAGCGTCGCCTCGTAAGCGGCGTGCATCTCCTTAATCATCGCCTCGACATCCGCCTCCGTGAGCACGCCCTCCTGCACGAGCCGCGTGGCATAGACCGTGCGCACGCCGGGATGCGCCTTGACGCGCGCGTACATCAGCGGCTGCGTGTAGCTCGGCTCGTCGCCCTCGTTGTGTCCGAGACGGCGAAAGCCGATTACGTCGAGCACCACGTCCTTGTTGAACTCCTGCCGGAAGGCGAGCGCGATGCGCAGGACACGCAGGGCGGCTTCCGGGTCGTCGCCGTTGATGTGGAAGATGGGCAACTGCGTCATCCGCGCCACGTCCGTCGAATAGATGGTCGAGCGGCTCTGCTCCGGCGATGTCGTGAACCCGATCTGGTTGTTGATGATGATGTGAATCGTGCCGCCCGTGCGATAGCCCTTGAGGTCGGCGAGTTGCAGAGTCTCCATCACGATGCCCTGTCCGGCGAAGGCCGCGTCGCCGTGCAACAGGACGGGCAGAGCGCGGTCAATCACCGTCTCGCGCGGCTGGCCTTCCTCAAGCTGCCACGCGTCCTGTCGCGCGCGCACCATGCCCTCGACGACGGGGTCAACGAACTCCAGATGGCTCGGATTGGGCGAGACGACGATCTGCACCTTGCGCCCCGTCTCGGTCGTGCGCTCGCCGCGCGCGCCCTGATGATATTTAACGTCGCCCTCGTCGGCGGGAAAGTTCGGATGCACCGTCCCCTCAAAGGCCGTGAAGATGCGTTCGGCCAGATGCTCGCCGACGACGTTGGCGAGGACGTTTAAGCGTCCGCGATGCGCCATGCCGAGCGTAATCTCTTCAACGCCGTACTCCGCTGCGCGCTCGATGAGTTGGTCTAAGAGCGGAATGATCGTCTCCGAGCCTTCGAGCGAAAAGCGTTTCTGGCCGAGGTACTTCGTATGCAGAAAACGCTCGAAGCCCTCCGCCGCGACGAGCTTCGACAGCAGACGTTTCTTCATCTCCGGCGCGAGCGGTTCGGGGCTGACGAACTCGCGGCGAATCTGTTCGCGCAGCCAGATTTTCTGTTCCTTGCTCTGAATGTGACGATACTCCGTGCCGACCTTGCCGCAGTAGGCACGGTGAAGGATGTCGAGTATCTCGCGCAGGGAAGCGCTCTCTTTGCCGCCCAAGCCCCCCGTGATGAACTCTCGATCCAAGTCCCAGACGGTCAGGCCGTAGCTCTCCAAGTCCAGTTCCGGGTGGTTGTGAACCTGCATCGCATCGAGCGGGTCAATGTCGGCGATGAGGTGGCCGCGCACGCGGTAGGCGTTGATGAGTTCGAGCACGCGCGCCTGCTTGATGATCTGCTGGCGGACGGTGTCGCCGCCGAAGAGCGCGGGGTTGTAGTCGCTCGCCCAGCGCATCGGCCGGTGGTTGATGCCGAGGTCGCGGAAGATCGTCACGTAAAAATCGTGCTCGCCGAGCAGGAGCGCGTGGACATAGGCGAGAAACGCGCCCGACTCCGCGCCCTGTATGACGCGGTGATCGTAGGTCGAAGAGATGTTGAGCGTCTTGCTGATGCCGAGTTGCGAGAGCGCGGCGGGCGTCATCGCCTGATACTCCGCCGGATACTCAATCGCGCCGGTCGCGATGATGACGGACTGGCCGGACATCAGTCGCGGGTTCGACGAGACCGTGCCGAGCGTGCCGGGGTTCGTCAGACTAACGGTCGTCTCCTGAAAATCGGGGACGCCGAGTTTGCCCGTGCGCGCGCGCTTGACCGTATCGTCGTAAGCCGAGAGGAAGGCCGCGAAGTCGAGCGCGTTGGCGTTCTTGATGTTCGGCACGAGCAAAGTGCGCGAGCCGTCTTTTTTCTCAAGGTCAATCGCGAGACCGAGGTTGACGCCCGCGCGGCGCACGCGCGACGGCGTGCCGTTGACGACCGCGAAGCCGTCATTCATCTGCGGAAATTTTTCCACCGCGCGGAGGATGGCGAACGCGATGAGGTTCGTGAAAGAAGCCTTGCCGCGCTTCTGCTCTTTGAGATGGCGGTTGATGATGAGGCGGTTCTCTTCCAAGACCTTGACGGGTAACTGGCGGTTTGAGGTCGCCGTCGGGACGGTGAGACTCGTCTCCATGTTCTCGACGATCTTGAGCGCGCCGCCGCGTATCGGCGAGACCTCCGCGCCGGATGCGACGATTGCGCCGGATGCGACGACCGCGCCGGACGCCTGTGC
>JBAVPI010000490.1:0-6508 GCA_049692915.1 Pyrinomonadaceae bacterium | reverse complement strand
CCTCTGCTTCGAGCCCCCGCCGCCCGACCTGATCTTGTACGCGCGCAGCAGCGGCCGGCTGTCGAAGGGTTTATCGTGGTTGATGATGCCGCGCGACTCGGCGTAACCCACGACCCAATCGGCGACCTGTTTGTCATAAGGCCAGGGCTGCTCCCAGACGGCGTGGTAACGTTTGTACTGCACCATCTCGCCCAAAATCAGCACTAAGTCGTCGAGCCCCTTCGTCGAGTAGAAGTTCTGCACGTTGTTGGTGCAGACGTGGTGCGGCTCCTCGTGCTCGATGTTCGGGTGCCAGATCGGCGTCAGCCACTTGAGGTGCGGCTCCTGGCGCGGGAACTCGCGCGAGATGTACATCGAGACTCGGTGGAACTGCGAGGCCACCGGCTCGCCCGACTCCTCGACGCGGGCGATGCCCTTGCAGGTGAACGTGATGAGGTATTTGTCGGGGGGCATCCCCGGCGTCACCTCGACGGGCTCGATCTGGATGAAATCGCTGCGACTGCCGAGGTTGATGAGCCTCTCCTGCTCGACCAGCAGGCGGCGTACGTGCGGGTCTTGCTCCATAATGTACCCCCTTCGGGAATCGGCCAGAGAGTAAGGTGTCGCGGTGCGCCAGCGCGTTAGGGCGCGCCCGCGATCTCGTCGCGGTGCAGCGTCAAGCGGTCCAGCATGGGCACGCCTGCCTGCCCGAGGGTCACCGTCTCCAGCAGGAAGCTCCCGAGCGCTTTACTCTTCAGCTTGTACTTATTAATCTGCCCCAACTTGTCGCGCGGCGGTAAGTTATAGTTGCCGACGATCTGCCGGATCAGCTCGCCCACCGGGCGCGATGTCGAAAGCGTGATTTGCTCGGTGCGGTTCAGGTCCAACACGGAGAGAACGACGGGTATTTCGTTCGGATTGTCGCTCACGGTCGGCGGCAGGACGCTCTTCTGGTCCTGCAGCAGCGGCACGTTCCGGCCGTTACTCTTCGCTTCGAGGCGGACGGCGTCGCCGTCGCGTAGCGCCGAGCCGACGATGGCCGAGGGCAACAGGTACGAGTCGGCCCTGATCGAGAAGAGTGAGTACTCGATGGGCGCACCGTCAGCGTCGAAGCGCGGTAGTTCGAGCAGGTCTACCAGCTCATCGATCATCTCTTTAATCTCGTAGTCGTCCGGTATATGCGAGTCCTCTAGGAGCTCGTTTGAGGGCGTCTGTATGTCAACCGTGATCGTGTTAGCCATCCGTGTTACTCCTACGTAGACAAGCGACGGCGGCCGCCCCGTCGCCATGGATTGGGTGAGTGTCGAACGCGCCCCTCCGCGGGGAAAGCCCTAGCCGTCGGAGGCGGCGAGGAGACGCGCCTCGTCCCCGGTCAGTTCAAAATGGGCCTTTGTGCCGTCTGGCCCGATGCCTGTCAGGATGTCGAGCGGCGGGACGTTGACGGCCGCGAGCTTGATGTCGCACAGGGTCACGTAGTGTGGCAGCGACCTGTTCACGCGGGCCGTCAGGTCTGACGACGGGTCGAGCAGGCCCTCGCGCCCGCATTCATCGCAGCAGAGGTCTTCCCGGAAGAGCTTCGGCAGAGGCTTGAGCAGAGCCTTCCGGCGCTTACACTGATGGCACGATATGCCTAGCGCGAGGTCAAAGTTGAGCATAAGCGTGGAGCCTGCGCCGAGGTGCTCCTCAACCAATTTCAGCAACTGGCCGAAGGTGATCCCCTCGGCCGACGCCCCCGGCAGGAGGATGATGCGCCCGGGGTCGAGCGTGCTGTGAGCCGGACAGTCTTCGCGGCGCGGCAGGGCGGTGATGCTTACGTCCTCGACAGTTCCGTTGTAGATGAACTCGTGGCCGACGAGCGTGCGCCCCCGCCAGTCATCGTAGGCCAAGAGTTTGAGCGCCTCCTGCACCTGCACGCCGGCGACGATGGAGGCGATGGTCGGCGTCGTCGGGATCTTGCCCTCGCTGGCATATACGCTGGCCAAGCGGTTACAGGGGACGATGACTTGGGCGTAGTCGTCGTCCGTGTAGGAGCACTCATAGCAGGCTCCGCCCGGTGGCAGATAGGCGCTGACCTGGCCGTTGAGCTGGCCAATGCCCGCATCCACCCATGGGCGTCCGGCTTGGAAGCACTTGCTATTTATCGTGAGGCGCGCCTCGCGGTTGTCGAGGCAGCCGATGACCACGTCCATACGTTGTATGAGGCCGAGGCCGAGGTCAAACCTGATGTCGCCGTTCCACCAGCTGATGTGCAGGTCCGGATTGATGGCTTTGAGAGCGCGGGCCGCGGTCTCGGCCTTTGGCCGGTCGCGGTCGCTAGCTCTGAAGAGGACCGAGCGCGTCAGGTTCGACATTTCAACCGTGTCGCGGTCGTAGATGAAGATGTGGCCGAACCCGAGCAGGGCGAGGTTTTTCAAGACCTCGTTACCGATAGCGCCGGCACCGATGACGAGCACCTTTGCGCTCCTCACCCGTTCGAGGTCAAAACCATCGATCAGTTTCAGGACGGCGTAGCGGTCCTCTTGAAAATCCAAGAGCTCGTGTCGCTCTGTAGTGATATCTCTCATGATGAGAAGGCTGGTCTGGCGTATCTCGCCCTATTATTGACAACAGGGTTATCCCTTGGACGGTAGTCTGCTCCGAATGCGCGACCACAGGGAGTGACCGGTAAACTCACGTTCGCTGATACAGAGACGTGGAAAGTACCATCTAGGGAATTTAAATGTTTTCCGTGAGGCTATCGAAGATAAGAGTTATCATCGGTAGCACGTTGCGTGCGCCCGCCGCTTTGTTGATGCGAGCTTTGCGAACCCTTGAAGCGTACAAAGGATAAATACGACTAGCCTGTTTGTCAACAAAATCCAGCTTCGCACAAAAATGTATGATGTGTTTGTGATCGGGCTGGCTTCATCATACTGTGGGGTCAGACAATGTTGTTCGAAGTAGTTTTATGTATTATAACCCAAGTTGCGAGTTATTGAATGAACGCCTTATCAACTTGATAGGCCAATAGAAACAGAGTGATCTTCAAGATGAAGCCTGAGAGCGTTGTCGCATGAATCTTCTTCGGGAACAACTTTGCGATTTCACCAAAGACTGTTTCAATCCGACGGCGCAGCCACTGTTTGTAGTCCTGCATGGCCGGAGCATCTCGGCGCTTCGGATTGCGTTTGCGCCCCACCAGCAAGCTGATCTGTTCCCGCTCGGCCAACTCATCTTCCCACTCGTAGAACGTATAAGCGGCGTCTGCCGCAACCTGTGCTCCGGCGGGCAGGGCGAAGGGCAAGTGCGCCAGTCCCGCGACATCCGCGAGACTGCCGGGCAGGATACAGAACTCGACGGGAAGGCCTTCGACCGTGACCATGACTTGCACTCTCACTCCGTAAAAGTAGCGCCGTTTGCTCGCCACGTACCCGCGATAGCCCCGCTCCTTAGTGAGCCGACAGCGCAAGATGCGAATGTTGTCACACACGGCGAGGGGAAACGAATCTATCGCATAGCGACTCTCTGTGTTGAGTTCTTTGAGCGTCAAGCCAAGTTGGTGAAACACAATCTCGACCAACTCATGGAGTCTCGTCAGACGGCGCGACAAGCGCGAGCGAGACAGCATCGGCGGCATCATCCCCGAAGAGTGCAGAAACGAGCGACTTCGCTCAAAGTTGCCGCCAAACCAGAGCATCGCACAGAGCGCGGTCGTCACCACTTCGGCATCACTGACTTCGCATCTGGGGTCTTCATGGTGTTGTATGGCCTTGAGCAAATCGTCAACAAAACAGTATATTGCGATGGTACGGTCGTACATCGAAGTCCTCTCTTTAAGAGTTTTGTCTCGCAACAAAATCTTAAGAGAGGACTTTCTATTGTTCAAAGAGCTATTGAGTCGTAACTAACGTGAGTTCTGGATAAGCGAACTTAAAAAACAAGAGCCGGAAGCTGTAGCTGCTCTTTGACACGGATGTTCAAGCTGGGCTTCTTCTCCCGCCACGTGTAGGCGATGAGACCTCCCAGCAGGTTGACGAAGCAGTTCGCCACACTCCGGTGGCGGCTGTGCTCGATCTGCGAGATGTTCTTGAGTTGGTCGTTGACGCTCTCGATGATAGCGCGCTTGCGCAGCATGATCTTGTCCATGAGCGGCATCAGTCGATTCTTCATCCCCCGCTTGAGCTTCGTCACGAGTTGCACGCCTTCTGAGTAGAGCGCCTCGAACAATGGCTGAGACACATAGCCCTTGTCGCCGAAGAGCTTGCCGAACAACCCCTTGACCAACTGCGGCACGGGTCGTCGGTCGTCCGTGTTGCCGGGCGTCAGCCGCAAGCTCAGTAGTTCGCCGCAGTCGTTGATGACGAGGTGAAGCTTGAAGCCGTAGAACCAGTCGACCGAGGTCTTGCCGCGCTTGGCACATCCGGCGAAAACCTTGTGCGAGTTGATGCGCCGGTTGTGGCAGACTTTCAAGGAAGTCGAGTCGATGAAGGAGATGCCTGAGCAGCGCCTCTCCGCGTCTGCAAATAGCCGCACAGTGGCACGAGCGCCGAAGGCATCAACTCCACGAAGCGGTGATAGCTGATGAGCCGGGGGAACGCTCCGGCGTAATGTCTCATCACGTGCTCGGTGTAATAAGCCTTGAAGTTACGATAACTCGATGTATGGAACATGACGATGATGGTCATCACCTCCGATAGGCACAGACATCCGGCGCGCTCACGCTGGCGCTCGCCCGAAGAGAGCAGTCGTCTCTTCCACCGCGGTTCAAAGAACTGGCAGAAATCGTCGATGTCACAAAAAACGGGTAGAATATCCATGTGAGAGAGCCTCTTTCGTGGAGATGATGGTTTTGGCGAACTCCATCTTACGAAATCTGGCTCTCTCTTCACATTCTTATCCCGAACTCACGTTAATCCAGATGCGTAGTTCATGCTGCTCGTAAAACTTCTGAAATGTGCCGCAACTCGTGCCGTATCCGTCTGCGTATGGACTTTGTGAGACTCCATCTTTAGCTTCGATAGAAAGACGGGCTGAGACTATGAGGAGTTTTTTGGCTAGGGACTACGCATCCCGAAGAACCGTCGCCCTTTCGGTGACGTCTTCAATCACGTTTACCACATACCCCAGATTTACTACATCAGCATTTCTGCGCTCGTGATTTGGATGGTAAATTGGGTCCCAACATATAGAACTTATTCCTTGCTCATTCAGACGATTAACATCGTCGCCGTATCCACACCCGTAATCAAAGAAGGTCGTTTCACGGCTAAGCAGTCCATGTTCTAGCGCCAGGCGTATTGGCCGAGAGATGTCAGGTCGTTTGATTGCAGTCTTATGCCGCGAAATAGATGACATTTCTGCAAGATACTTATGAATGCAAGCGCAGCCGCTGTGAATGTCTTGGACGATCAACTGAGATTGATGGCTGTCTCACTTCTGCTACCCATGTGACTAAGTTTACCACTAACGATTTGACGTCTTGACGGTATGGTTTCGGATCGTCCAATAATGCATCATGTAGGAGAGACGTTAATGCACCAAAGTAAAGCTCACGATCAGCAGTATCCCTTAATCTTGTGACGAGCCATTGCCACACTCGACTCTTTAAGAACCCGACTCTTAAATCATTCTCCGATAGCTGTTCCGACATATATTTATCTATCCCAAGTAACGCAAGATCATGTTGAATTGCCTGCACGTCGCTAGTGGCCTCATAAATAGACGACATCAATTTACTTGGGCTATCACACCATAGTAATTCGGCTACCCACAACCGCTCGGGTCCTCTTATTAACTTCGCCAGGATTTCTGCTGGCCACTTGGGCTTCATCCGCGGCGGAGTAACTTCCTTCAATTGCTCGACGTATTTTAGGAACTCTTTATAGAGGTCGGGAGACACCTCCACAGCCTCAGCATACAAAGCATCAACCGCCTGAATATCCTCTAGTGTGGGTGTTATACTGATACCGATCTCACGATTTCCACCAGGCACAAGCCGAAGGCCAGAATTAGTGATATTTGCGCTGCCTAAAAGCAGAGCTTTATCGTCAACAAGAGTAATCTTTGCGTGAAGATCGGGCAGTATATAAAAGGGTGCTCCTCTTGCATGGAGAATCTTACAGACTTCAAGATCAGAAGCACCTCCGACGAGGTCCGCACAATGCCAACGCGCCATAACTCGCAAACAGGTTACGGATGGCGCAAGATGCTCTAACACCCACTCAATGCCTGCTACTGTGATAAAAGCAGAAACTAAAGATACGCTTCTGTGCGCGTTCCTGAGTTCGGAAGACAAGGCAAATCTATAGGCATCTGTTCCAAGAATGGGCATAAAGCAGATTCTACTTCTTTGGTGAGGAGAATTCCCGTGCTAGATGGGTTTCCAAATATGAGCTAAAGGTTGTTATTGCGTCAGATAGGCCCGTCATGTCGGTGACAGATATAGCATAGCACTTGAAAAAGGCCTCGAAGAGATACCTTGCCTTATTGTCCCGTAACACTTCTTGGATAAAGGGGTGTTTGTCGTTCAACTCTAAGAAAACATTACCGT
>JBAVPI010000489.1:0-12907 GCA_049692915.1 Pyrinomonadaceae bacterium | reverse complement strand
GAGGACGCGGACGTGTACGAGAGAGCCGGGAAAATCCTTGCGGAAAACATGAAACGGAGATACATTAATCATCCTTAACCAGAAAACAGAGGAGGCAGAAAGATGGCTTACGAATCAGAAGCGAATGACACCGTGAAAAGAACCGTGCAGTTCGCCAGCGAGTACCTCGTGCCGGGTGGAAGTAATCTCATTCAGGGAGATATCAAGCAAGGCGGACTTCACGTCGCGCTTGGCTTCCTCGCAAGGGCGGCGTTCGGTGTTCCCGGATTGCTCGTGGTTTCGGCCAACTCGTTCACGAAAGCCGTCACAGGTCGCCACCTTTACGAACATCTCGGACTAGTGTCCTCATCCACTCCAGCGCCGCCACCGCCTGCAGCACCGAGCCACATGGATAAGAAATAGTCCTCTTCCAAGAGGATGAAGTCCGAATCTCTTGTGCCGCCTGCGGATTTTTCGGAACATCTTTGTATAGAGCGACTATGATACGGGCGTCCCCCCGATAGTCGCGCTGTACGGCGCGAACGTCGAATATCCGCCGTCACCTCAGTTAGTGCGGGGGTTGTGAACACATCAACCCTCGCACCGGTTCACGAAAGTTGCGCATCGTGATTACACTTGAGGGCAAACGCAGCCTTGCCGTGCGGTTTATGCAGTGTGCTTGCAAGTATCGCCAGTGCTTCAGCCTTTACGCCAGAGAAGTTTTTTCCGCTTGAATTACACTTTACCCATCAGGATCGCAGAAATAATATGAAACACAAGAAGACGCTGTTCTTGGCCGGTCTCTTTTCCGGCATCGTCATTTCCAAGAATTGGAGAACTCTTTCTAAGGAGGGAATCAAGGCGGGCGTGCGCGCCGGACGTAAGGTCAGAGAGTTATCGCAGCAGGCCATGGAGGACATCGAGGACGTAACAGCCGAGGCTCTGGAGGAGTTGGGAAAGGATCAACAGGAGGCAGTGGGTGATCGGTAGCAGACCAGTTGCTTCGACTGATTCTCCGTGCATCCGCCTGCGTTCCGCTATCCGCGGGAGAGAACGATGGGAGGTGAAGGTTTTAAGAAATAAGCCCGGCATGGCGCAAGAGTTGGGAAGGATGTTGCTGCAACATGCGGACATTCTTCAAGTCAATGTCAACTCCGTCACCGGCAGCGTTCTCGTCATCTACTCCGCCGGGGCGCACGACTTTCAATTTGAATCTCTGTTACGAAGTCACCTGACCGAGCTTCTCTCACGCGATGCTTCCTCATTCAAAACAACGGGCACGGGCACGGCACTCAAACGCATTCTCAAGACCGCGCTTCCCCACGACAAGAGTCCGGCCTCGCCGCTTCTGCTGTCTGTCGCGAGTCATTCCCTGCACATTCTTCAGGGCCTCTCCTTCATCGGAATCGTCAACACAGCCAAGGGTGAAGGGCCGCGCTTCCTGAAATTCTTGGGTCTCACCAAGCCGCTCTCCCGTCTCACGTTTATGACGGCCCTTTCCATGCTGTTGAGCGGCCTAGACCTCTGGCTTCAATATCATCGTAAGAAGGCTTGGCTCAAACTCGCGCATACGACCAGACATAATCTGCGCGTCGAACTCTTGAACAAGATAGAAGCGCAAGACCTCGCCTTCTTCGACAACTATGGTACGGGTCGTCTCATCAACCTCGTGATAGACGACACTGCGCGGGTCGGGGATTTTGTCGAACAGGCCGGTGATGAGATTATCGAGAAGGCCCTGACGATCATTGTTGCGGGAGCTTTTCTCATTAGCGCGTCGCCGCTTCTCGCGCTTCTCGCTTGCCTCCCGCTGCCTTTCATTCTGCTGTCATCACGCTTCTGGGGGCCGAGCGCCGCCGAAGGGTATGCACGTGCGGGCGAAGCCTCTCAACAATTCAGCCAGATGCTTGAGAACAATCTGGCGGGCATTGTCGAGGTCAAAAGTTTCACGGCTGAGGGGACGGAAAAATACCGTCTGAATCGAGCAGACGTGGCTGTTTCCGAAGCTGCTTTCGAGGCCGCGTCGGTGGTCTCGCTGATGAACCACTTCTCGCGTGGCATCTTTTTCATCGGTTTCTCTCTGACCGCCGGGTTCGGTGGAAGGCTGGCTGTGTCCGGGAAAATCTCTTCGAGTCAATATCTGGCGGCAACCTACTGGTTCCCGCAACTACTGGGTTCGCTGACGGGTGTTGAGAAGATCACGAAGCTTTACTATGGCGCGAACGGTTCGGCTAAGAGGCTGGCGGAAGTTCTCGATTCCAGTCCGCAGATACTGAGCGGCGGCGTCCGTCTTCCCGTCCGACAGGTTCGCGGCGAGGTTGTCTTCGAGAACGTCTCGTTCGGCTACACGCCTTCCGTTAAACTGCTTGAGAACGTTTCCTTTCACCTGTTGCCCGGAGAAATGCTCGGTATTGTCGGCCCGACCGGTTCAGGCAAAAGCACTCTGCTGCGTCTGCTTCTGCGCTTCTACGAGGTTGACTCAGGTCGAATCCTGCTGGATGGGATAGACATACGCGACCTGAATCTTCAAGACCTGCGGGCGGCCCTCAGTCTGGTCAGTCAGGACGTATATTTATTTCAAGAGTCGGTGCGCGAGAACGTGAGATTCGGACAACCGCAGGCCACTGAAAAGCAGGTCGTGAAAGCGATGCGTGATGCCGCTTCGCTCGACGTGCTCAAATCATTGCCTCAAGGGTTGGAGACGGAGGTCGGGGAACGCGGCAGCCGATTGTCGGGCGGCGAAAGACAGCGCGTCGCTATTGCCCGCGCACTTCTCAAGGGAGCGCCGATTCTCGCCCTCGATGAAGCGACCTCGCATCTGGACAATGAGACGGAGTCTGCCGTCAGAAAGTCCCTGCGGAAAGCGGCGGCAAAAAAGAGCGTGATTATGATCGCTCACAGGTTGGCGACGATTCGCCGCGCCGACAAGATTATTGTTCTTGAGCGGGGCAAGATTCGCGAGCAGGGCAGCCATGAAGAACTTCTCACGCACGAAGGTCTCTATGCCACACTCTGGCGGCTACAGAACGGCGAAGAGCCGTCCGGCGGAGGCTTCGAGGTGCGGCTCACTTAGGTTGACGACTCAAACACACACGGGAAATCTCACTCTCTCTGCCGGTCTCGTAGAATGTGAATTCGACTTGAGGCGAGCGAAGCACGCCTCCGTCAATTAAGCTCCGCGGGTTTTCAACGGGAGAAGGCTAATGAGCGATAATGACTTAAACAAACCTTCACAAAAAAATGCCGACGGCGGGGGACTCTTTCGTCATAAGGAGCACGTGAAGCTCACATGGTTGTACCTGCGCAAGTACACGCTTCTTGAGACGGTGGATAAAGTCTCCGAGGCTCTCAAGATGTTTGCGACCGCCAACGGAGCGGAGCATCTCTACAACGAAACGCTCACGTGGGCTTACATATTTTTAATCAACGAGCGCATGGCGCGTTTGGGTGCGGAACATAGCTGGGATGAGTTTTTCGCCGCCCATCCCGATCTCTTCAACTGGAATGAGAACATCCTGAAGACCTATTACCGCGAAGAGACGCTCAATTCCGAGCTTGCCAAAAGAGTCTTCATCCTTCCCGATACGTGTCGAAGTAAAGACGTGAACTGACGCGCGCAACCCTCAAAAGCGGGTGAGACGCAACCCTCAAAGACGCGTGAAGCGTAACTTCAAAGACGCGTGAAACGAACATTCCAAACACGCTCGGCGCTGAGCACAAACTCGTTAACCTGTCCACCCTCATCCCGCACGAAGCGAAGGTGAAGCCCCTCGTTCTGACACGAAAACTCATCCCGGCGAAGCGGGACGAGCGCACACGTACCGAATTTTGCGCGTCTCAATATCAGCCCGTCATCCGATAGTTCAATCGCATACCTGCAATCCAACTCGTCGCTCTGATAAGCGGCGACATAGTCCGCGAGTTGTCGCACGGAGTCCTCTTCCTGTTGGTCGCCGATGCGTTCGCAGTCGCCGGTCTCTTCTCCGGCGTAAGAGACGATCATGCGCGATGGTTGATCATCGGTGGAAGGCTTGAAGAGGCATTCGGCGTCCACTTCGAGGAAACGAAAACGCTCGTCACCCGCCTGCGTCAACTCGTACTCTCCGCCCTCCGCCGACACGAGGAACAGACGCCCCCCGCGATCTTCAATCCGGCACGTCATGCCGCTCAAAGCATCACGATAAGAGCCGCACTTGCTTTCGTTGTCTTGCGCCGGAGAGGCGTAGTTGCCTCGCTCGCGCCCGCCCCATGTCGCCGCCTTTGTGTCGTCGGCCTGCTCGGTCGGGAATCTACCGGCGAGGCAAATGTCTGCGACCTTGCGCGCGAGTTGTCCGGGCTTCATCTCCGAGAAGTTGCTGAAGATTGCGACCGCGAACTGTTCGCCGGGGAAGCGCAGGAAATGTGCGCGATAGCCCGCGTCGCCGCCTGCGTGTTCGGCGATCTCAAGTCCCCTGTGTTGACCGTTGATGAGACCAAAGCCGTAGCTGATTGGCTTGCCGTCGGCGAGCGCGCCGCCGGTGTGCAACTGCCTGACAAATTCCTCGTCGCCGATCATCGGCGAAAGGAGATTGCGCTCCCAGCGTGCGAAGTCTTCGATGGTCGAGAACAGTCCGGTGGGGCCGACCGTTTCATACGATGGAACGTCAATGTGTAACTCGCCGTCGGAATCGCGGGAATAGGCTTGCGCTCGATTTTTGATGATGCGCTGGTGATCTTCCTGAAAAAAGGTATCGTGCATCCCCAGAGGTTTGAAGACGTTTTCCTCCGAATACTCGCCGAGCGATAAGCCGGTCACGCGCTCGACGGCGATGCCCATCAGTGTGTAGCCGGTGTTGATGTATTGGAAGCGCGTTCCGGTTTGGAAATTGAGGTCTGTTTGTCGCGCCGCCAGACGCAGTATGTCGTCGGTGGTTTTCAAGTCGGCGTATCGCCAACCGCTCAGGCGTAATAAGTCCCACTGATCCCGCAGTCCGCTCGTGTGATGGATAATATGACGAAAAGTGATTGGCGGGGCGGAAGAAATTTCGGGAATGTAGCGGCGGATGTCGTCATCGAGAGAGATGCGGCCCGAACGCGCCAGCAGGGCAATCGCCGTGGCGGTAAACTGCTTGGAAAGCGAAGCCACATGGAACACGGTTGATGACGTGATTGATATTCCATGCTCAAGATTCGCGCTGCCGTAGCCGCGCTTGTATAAGATGCCGCCTTCGCTGTAAATGCCGACGGCGCAACCGGGACTCTCGTCGTTGGCCCATGCCGAGAATATCGCGTCAATCTGTTCATGTGAGAAAGCGTTCATACAGGTTCTCATATCTCAAGCGGCGGGATTGAACTTCAACGTCTTTTACAAGTTTGGAAAGGCTCTCGTAGAGCGTCACGAACTGATACCGACTCTCGACGGTTCACCACGGCCTCTTCATTCCGAACAACTGTTCGGCCAGTGCGACCACTTCGTCGTCGAACTCTATGCGCCACCACGATTCGTTCACGAAACGACTGTAACGCGCCTGCACAGCCATCTCCTGCGCCCGGCCCGCATAGGTTTCTTTATCGAATGAGCTGCCGCCGCCTCTGTCCGGGACATGCTGCCACGGTTCGCCGTTTCGATGTTGGCGAAAGCCGAAACGCACGGCAAGCTCACGCCTGTAATCCGCGTCGCTGAACCAACTGTTATAGTTGAGCCACGTCTCGTCTTCGACGCAATGCCGTGCATACTCCTTCCACCTGTCCAGAGGTTGCTCCGGTCGCCACGCGACGGCCATCTCAAGCAATCCCTGATGCAGAGAGGAGAACCAGTTGTAAGGGTCACGAAGCTGCACCCACGCGGTTGCGCCGAGGCTTCGACACTGACTCAAGCCTTCACGCACATCATTGATGCGCCGGGTTTCTACGGTGAGAAAGCGCCGCGCGGAATCGTCCTCGCCGAGTTGTGTGAGTCCTGCACCTTTCGACTGCTGCCACGCTCCGCCGACGCCGTCCATATACCATTCAGCGACGGCATACAGGCCGCTGCGTGGCAATCCGAACTGGCAGACCAAACGGCTTGTCTCTTCCTTCATCTTTGATTCAACGATTTGACACCCGCGCTGGCCGTGTCTGCCGACAGATTCAATTTGTCGAGAGCCATCTTCAGCCAGTAGGTAAACTCGTCGGGCTGTTCCTCTATCCTCGCTCGCAGTTCCCCGACATCAAGCCACTGCCAGTCCGCGACTTCCGATGTATCGGGGCGAGGGGCGGCGTCGTATCGCCCGATTAAAATATGATCGTATTCCCATTCGGTTAAATCGCCGCCCAACTCCGCTCGGTAAATGAAGCTTGAAGATAGACGGAGTTCACAATCGAAATTCATCTCTTCTCTCAACCTTCGATGTGCGGCCCCCTCGGTCGTTTCGCCCGGACGCGGATGACCGCAACAAGTATTCGACCACAGGCCGCCCGAATGATATTTCGTTGCGGCTCTCTTTTGTAGTAGAAGACGGTTCCCTGAATCGAAAACAAAGATGGAAAAGGCTCTATGCAGCCTGCCTTCTCGATGGACTTGGAGCTTTTCTCCGCTTCCGATCTCTTCATCCCGTTCGTTGACTAAAATCAACTGTTCCATAGCGTGAACCCGACGCCTTTTCCTCGAATGCGATGTTGAGCGCAACCGCCCCGCTGTCGTTGCCGGACGAAAAGCCGCTGGCGTAAAAAGAGGTGTGAGCCGCGGCTCGCCACTAAACGGATAGAAGTGTCCCGCGCGTTATCGTCGCAGCAAGTCGGATTATAAAGGGCTGTCGCCGCCGAAGACAACGTGAGGTCGTGCCGGATAAAATCGTGAGCATCATCATCGGACTGTGTTGTTGGTTTTCCGGCGTTGCATCCGTTGGTGGAAGATGAGGGGCAGCGACATACAATTTCAGAAGACTACAATTTCTTGACTTTGATGCCTCTCAGGCAATAGATTAAGCCCATCGTCTTACAGGGCATGGGACGAACCCTATCGCCTCATGATCATGTCATTAACGACAGCCGATTAACTTGATGAGCAATTTCTCAGGAGCGCGTTTTCCGCCCGCAGTCCGAAGTATGTCCAGCCCACGGCGGCGCGAGCCATGCTAATCACTTCCGCACACGAAAGAGGAGACAGATGAGCCAGTCCACCCCGTCAGGATTTCCTTCAAACATCGCCATCAGCCAACAGGATTACGAAAATTGGTCTAGGGAGATCAACGTTTCCAATCTATGGACGTGCACGCCCGAATCCGCAGACGAAATTGTGCAGGTCTGCAATTGGGCCAAAGACAACGGCTACCGGGTGCGTGCACGCGGCATCGCGCACGGGTGGTCGCCCCTGACGGTGATGAATCAAGCGAGTTCGACCCCTTCCGAAAAAGTGATTCTGGTGGATTTGACGAAGTCGCAATACCTCCGTTCAATGGAACTCATCCCGGCCAGCGGCACTCAATCCGCCAGAGTCAAAGTTGGCACGGGTGCGCTGATGGCTGATCTGCTCGGATTTCTTGAAGGGGCACCCGGCGGACAGGGCGATGCGCCCGGCTACAGCTTTCCGCACACTCCCGCGCCCGGTAACATCACGGTCGGAGGCGCGCTGGCGATTGGCGCTCACGGCACTGCTATCCCTTCGCCCGCCGAAAGCTTCAACGCCAGTTACGGCTCGTTGAGCAACCAGATCGTAGAGTTCACGGCGATAGTCTTCGATTCAGCTTCGAGCAAGTATGCGCCCGTCGCTTTTAAGCGCGGTCAGGGCGACGATAAAGCGTTCCTGACTCATGTGGGGCGTACCTTCATGCTCGACGCGACGCTACAGGTGATAGACAACTACAACCTGCGCTGCCAGAGTTTCATGGATGCGGCTCACGATTGGCAGACGATATTCAAAGCACCTACAGTGGCGACGCCGATTCCTCCCGACAGCATGGCACATTTTCTCGAACAGTCGGGCCGTGTGGAGGCTATCTGGTTTCCGTTCAGCAGCAACCCTTGGTTAAAGGTATGGACGAACACGCCCCAACAACCCACTGACCCGTCAGTCGTCGTCGTCACAGGGCCGAACAACTATCCCTTCTCCGACAATCTGCCGGACTTTGTGACCGACCTCTTCAAGCTGCTGCTCGGCGTGCCGACCTCCACGACTCTGCTTGAACTGATCGGCGAAATAGTTAAATGGCTGTTTGATCAGGCCACACGCATCAAGGGCCACAACAGCGCGGAGGCGAAGCAATTAACCGCTAATTTACATGACATTTCCGGCGGCCTGACGAAGCAACTCTTCAAGGTTCACACCGCCGGACACTTGAACTTTAGCTCCCTTACTCCTTACATCGGCCAGTTGATGGCGCTTATCACCGGACTCGGCCTGCTCATGGACAAGGCCACCGACCTCTGGGGCGCGTCGAAGAACACGCTGCTCTACGTGCAGGACGCGACCCTGCGCGTGACGGCTAACGGTTATGCCGTTCACCTGCGGCGGGCGGATGTCCAGCAAGCGGTCTCGGACTTCGCCAACAAGTTCCAGAGCATGTTGCAGCAGTATCAAAGCAAGAAGGAGTTCCCGATCAACTCTCCGCTGGAGATTCGCGTCACGGCCCTCGACGATCCGAGCAAGGTCTCCGTTGATTCGGGCATGACGGCTCAAAGCCCCGTCATCTCGGCGCTCAGCATGGACCAGACCGACCGGGATAACGGTTGGGACACGTCATTGTGGCTCGACGTGCTGACGCTTCCCAAGACGCCTTCGTCCTACGCCTTCTACGCGGAGTTGGAAGATTGGGTATCGAGCCATTTCACTCAAACACCCGGAACCGGACAGGTCTCCGGCAAAGTGCTGCCCGAATGGTCGAAGGGTTGGGCATACACGGCGGAAGACGGCGCGTGGACGAACACGGGCTTCATGCAGAGCATTCGTCAAACACTCACCAACGGGCGGAGCGCCGACGACAACTGGGACTGGGAAGTGGCGACTTTGAAGAAGTACGACCCGCACAACCTCTTCTCCAACCCGTTTCTGGATCAATTAATGACCCCGGTTTAAGTAAGCTACTGCTCGACCGAAAAAGTACCGTTGGGATTCATCATCAGCGCCGCTCCTGACAGGGGCGGCGCAGCGGATTTGTTCAGTGAGACGACATGCTTGACCACTCGACGAATAGGACACAGGAGACGTTTGATGTCTGTCTGCTGTCAATGCCTTTTCCTCCTCTCAATCAGCCGTCAATGGCTTTGGGACTGCTGAAAGCCGCTCTGCTGGAGTCAGGCATTTCGGTCAAGACACTCTATCCGTGCCTCTGGTTCGCCGAAGAGATCGGACTCGACGTTTATTATTTCATCAGCGAAAGCAAGCAGGAATTTTTGGCAGGCGAGTGGACGTTTGCCGGTGTGGCCTTCCCCGATTTCAATCCCGATCACGAAGCCTATCTCGACACTGTTTTTTCCGCGCCCGTGTCGCGCGGACTCTTGCAGAGAAGCCGCTTCGGCTCTGACCCGCGGCATGCTTTACGGCAGGCGCGCGAGGCCGCGCCGGGTTTCGTCGAGCTTGTGGCCCGCCGCGTTTTAGAGCATCGCCCCAAGATCGTGGGCTGCACCTCCACCTTCATGCAGCACTGCGCCTCGCTCGCCATTCTCAGGAAGATTCACGAACTCGATCCGGGCGTCGTGACGGTTCTCGGCGGAGCAAACTGCGAGGGACAGATGGGGCTGGCCGCGAAGAAATGTTTTCCGTGGCTGGACTTCGTTGTTTCGGGCGAGGCGGAACTTCTCTTCCCTGAATTTTGCCGTCAGGTACTCGCCGGAGGAAAGATGCTCGCCGCCGCCGAACTACCCGAAGGCGTGATCGGCGGCGCTCATCCGCGACTTGCCGCCGGTGCGGAAGCGCCGCGAGCCTCTGTCGCAAACATGAACCTGTCGCCCGTGCCCGACTTCGACGATTTTTTTGAAGCCCTCGCCGCGTCCCCTCTCAGTGAATTTATTTCGCCGGGGCTGGCGATGGAAACTTCTCGCGGGTGCTGGTGGGGCAAGGTGCATCACTGCACTTTCTGCGGCCTCAACGGCGGCAACATGACCTTTCGCTCAAAGTCTGCGGAGCGCGTGCTCTCCGAACTCGACGGCCTGTCGCGCAGACACGGTATTCGCAAGTTCAATATCGTGGATAACATTCTCGACCTGAGTTACATCCAGACGCTCCTGCCCCGGCTCGCCATGTCCGACCCCTACACGCTCTTCTTTGAAACGAAATCCAACCTGAAGCGCGAGCAACTGGAAAAGATAGCCGCCGCCGGAATACGCCGCCTACAGCCCGGCATCGAGAACATGCACGATGAGATTCTCCGTCTGATTGATAAGGGCACGACCGCGCTGTTGAATGTCAGGCTGCTGAAGTGGGCCAGAGAACTCGGAGTTTTCATCACGTGGAATTTTCTCTGGGACGTGCCCGGTGAAAAGGATGAGTGGTACGGGGAGATGGCAGGCTGGCTGCGCTTGGTCTCACATCTTCAGCCGCCGGGCGTGGATCGCATACAGTTCCATCGCTTCAGTCCTTATCATCAGAGGCCGGAGAGCTTCGGACTCTCGCTCGTACCATTCCCGCTCTACTCCTATGTCTATCCTGTCGCTCCCGAAGAGATGCGCGAGTTGGCCTACTACTTCAATGATGCAGGGCGGGAGTCGGCGAAGGTAGAACTCGAAAGAAGGGTACACCTCAAGCAGGTCATGCGAATCATTGCCGTCTGGAACAGTCTCTGGGGACAGGACGGCATGGAGGTTGAAGTCGAGCCGCCGACGCTTGTCATGCGCGAAGACGCGGAGGGCTTACACATTACCGACACGCGACCCTGTGCCTTCTCAGGCACACACTTCCTGCAAGGGTTACATCAACATATTTGCAAGGCGTGCGACGAAATTCATACCGTCAACAGTCTCTTGAACGCTCTCTCAAAAAATCAGCATCGTGACTTTACGGAAGAGACAGTGCAACGTGCGCTTGACGAACTCGTCGAACGCAAGCTTCTCCTGCATTTGGACGGGAGGTATCTGGGTCTGGCATTACGTGAAGTTCGCCGCATCCCCGATTCGCTTGAGGAGTTTCCCGGAGGCTACACCGATATCCGTGCATGGCAAGCACGTTCGGTTCCGTCTCAAGGATTTGTTTGAACGAAGCGGCGGCCTTTGAACAAGGATGATGCGTCGAGAGAGTTTGGGCATGTGAAAATGTTCCGCTCGCATGCCGGTTCGCACCGCAACCCTCAATTTCAAAGTAGCGACCTAGTCGTCTGGCAGTTTCAGCGGACGAGCCGGTCGGCCCTGCCGTTGTTGCCTCCGCCGAAGTAGGTATGACTCCCCTCGCCGCTGCCGAGCGCGACGTAGAAACGGAACAGCACGTTGTCGAGTTGGCGCGGCACTACCACTACGCCAAGCCCGTAGGTGTGGCGCAAGCGCCCGTCGCCGAAGTTGCCGATGCTCGACGCCACCTTGCCCACGTCGTAGAAGGCGACGAAGTCAATCGGGCCATACAAAGACCGCAGGTAGTCGGTCTGGAGCAGCGCGTAGTCGCGGTCGCGGAAACGGTAGTCGCGAAAACCGCGTAGCGTATCGTCGCCCCGAATGTTCGAGCCGCCGAGCGTCTCCATCAAATAGAAGGGCACGCGCTGCCCGGCGCGCGACTCGCTGAGCGAGAGGCGGCCACGGACGCGTATCTCGTTCTTGTCGCCGATGGGAAACTTGTTTCTCAAGTCGGCATCGAAGCGGCGGAACGAATAGAGATGCTTTTGCAGGTCTTGGTAGGCGTGATAGATGAACAGGTACTCCATCTTTCGCGCCTCCGGCTGGTTGCGCGAGTGCAGCCTCGCGTAGGCGGCGAAGTGTAGGAAGGCAGGTTGGGCCGTCAGTCCGGGTGCGCTCGCCTCTGTGTAGGCACGCTCGACGGAGCGGACGGACGGGTTCGCGATGGGGGTGATATCAGGGAAGATGCCTTCGACCGCCCCGCCAACGTCGAGCCAACACAGCCCCGTCGGCCTCGACACGTCCGCGCCAACCACCCCCTCTCGGTAATGGAACACGGCGCGATCCTGTTCTCTGCTCTCAGGCCCGGTTCCGAAGTAGTCCAGCCGAGGCATGTCCCTGATTTGACCGTAGAAATCCATCTTCAGAGCGCTCTGCGGCCCCCACTCGCTGCACGAGAACTTGCTCGAACTCTTCGTGAGCCGCAGGTTCGAGTCCACTTCCCAGTACTTTCTGGTCGAAACTCTGGCCGACGCGTCGAACTGGCTCTGCCAGTCTCCGGAGTGCCCCCTGTAGCTGTAGCCGAATCCGCCCGCAAACCCGCTCCCCGGTGCGACGCCGCCGTGGACGAGGTGCAGGCCGTCCTTCGACGTGACGATGTCGTAGTAATGTTTGAGGCACTTGGCCGTGTCTGCGAGGCTCTTCTTCTCGCCCGGTGGCTTGTCGCAGGGGTTCGCATTCGGCGTGCCTGCCGGAAGACCGGGCGTCGGCAGGGGCGCGGGCGGCGCGGGCGTCTGGGCCGTTCCAACGACGCAGCAGAAGAGCACGATGACGCAGAGCATCAAGCAGCGCGCATGCGCTACTCGCGTTACATGGTGTGCGGGCGACTCGTTTTGACGTGTGGTTGAACTCATCATCTTCCTCCTACACGGGACATTACCGACTCTTAATCTCCGACGTAGAGCATGCCCTTCCATCGTCTTCATCTTTTCTTCGCGCTGCCCTTCTTACTTCCCTTCTTAGTTGCCTTCTTACTACTCTTCTTACTTCCCTTTCGGGCGGCCTTCTGAGCGGTCTTTCGTGTACCAACGGGCGATGCTGTGGATGACGGCGTCGCTGCCCCGTTCCTCTTCTCTTCAAGCTTAGCGCCTATCGCCGCGAAGTATTCAGCCGCGTCCTGTTCTGTTCTGATGGCGCTGATGAGCGTGCCGGTCTG
>JBAVPI010000488.1:0-9814 GCA_049692915.1 Pyrinomonadaceae bacterium | reverse complement strand
CGGGTGGAACACGCCGGGCATTTCTTTCGGCGGATTGTGGATGCGCCACCAACGCCGTGGCTTGTCGCGTTGTCAGCGTAAATCCTTTTTCTCTGTTGACTCCGGATGCTGCTCATTCGTCGCGGCTGTCGGCTTCGCGCCTTCCTCGTCCGGCGACTGTGCTGAGACCACAGGCGGGGCACTAATCTCAGACTCAGCCGGTGGCGGCGGTGGCGGCGGATAGTGTTCTTCTCGCCCATGCGCGTCCGCCCCGCTCGCCTTAGAAGCTCTCGATGCGGGCTTAATGCTCCGCAACCACTGTCTGAACCTGTGCCACCTATTCCACCTTCCGATTAAAAATCTAACGTGTGGAAAATCGTAATGTCGTGCGTACCGGAGAAGCAACATTCTATCGTCTTCACTGAGCAGTTTGTTATCTTCCCCCAGCTTTCGGGTCTTTCCCAACATGTCTATGGGGTAATTCAGATGCGTGTACACAGATCGCTTCTTAACGAGGCCGGTTGCAATGTAATGGTCGAATCTTTCCAAGAAATTGAAGAAGCTGTCGAAGCACTCTCTGACGTGCAACAGCATTGTTTCTCTTTTTTTCTCAGGGGAAGTGTTTGCGGAGTTAAGAATAGTTTTGTCAGGCTTATAGTTAAGAGCAAGACTTTTGCGGATGTCTTCGTTCGAGACGAATTCGAGATCAGTGCCGTCTTTATCATAGGCAAGCTTCAAGTTAGTTCCGTCGTAGAGGCTTAAAGAGTCGAGTATCAATCTCGCGTTACCGGCTAGCTTCGAGTTACTGAATTCGTTCATTGCCGCGAGCAGAAATTTCTCTCTCTCCCATTTCTGCCCCTGATAATACTGAATCAGCCCGACTGAGAAAACGACGATGGCGGCAATGATGCCCAGCCGGGAAAGGAACTCGATCAACTCGATGGCCTCATCAACCCGTTTGGAATCTTCTCCTCTACTGCCGGAGATGTTCCTTATTTGCTCCCAAGTGAATTCATACTCGTTCTGGTCGGAATCGGATTTGACGGTAACGTATTTGTCCTTTTTACTCACCAGCCCCTTCATGCTCGTTACCGGCTGCGTGCTGCCTTCTGATATGTTTTCGAGAGGCTGATTAAAGTAGACGGTAGCGTGTTCGGCGGTCGGGGTGCGGAGTTTCAACTGTGTCAACCAAGCCGTGATAATCGCCAGCATTAGGAAGAAAAAAATCCAGGGGATTTTGCGTAGCATTTAACTTCGCTCCTTGTCTGAGACATCAAGCTTACGTGGACGTTTAGGTTGACGACATTCCATCTATATCGTGTTGAATGTGAGACCGGCGAGCGCCAATTTCCCGGCAGTGAATGAGACCGGGGAACAATATATTCATCGGAGAGTTAGTGTCAATTATAAGATGGCTTGACAACAGCACATTGCTGACGATCTCAAGGGCGCGCAATCAACCTCTATATGACACTCCGCAACATACTAATCTGCACGACGCAGGTTCCCTTCACCACCGGCGGGGCCGAGTCGCACGTCGAAGGACTCAGGCGCGCGCTCGTCGTCGCCGGTTACAACGCGGAGGTCGTGGCGCTGCCGTTTAAGTGGTATCCGCCCGCGGAGATTATGCGCGGGGCGCTGGCGTGGCGTCTGCTCGACTTGAGCGAAGCGAACGGGAAGAAGATTGATCTCGTCATCGGGATGAAGTTTCCCGCTTACCTCGTCGCGCACGAGCGGAAGGTGCTGTGGGTCATGCACCAGTACCGCGCGGCTTACAATTTGTGGGACACGCCGTTCGACGATCTCTCGACTTACCCGGAAGGCGCGCGCGTGCGCGAGTGGATACGAGACTGCGACAGGCGCTTCATCCCCGGAGCGTGCAAGGTTTTCGCGAACTCCAAAACGGTCGCCGCGCGGCTCAAACACTACAACGACATCGAGAGCGAGCCGCTTTATCATCCGCCGCCGCGCGCCGATGTTTTGCGCACGGGCGCGCAGGGCGATTACGTTTTTTATCCGAGCCGGCTCGAACCGCAGAAGCGGCAGGAACTCTTAATCGAGGCGGCGGCTCACGCGCGCACGCCCGTCCGCATCGTCCTCGCGGGCGGCACGCGCGACGCCAAGCACTACGAATCTCTCATCAGAAAGCACGGCGTCGGCGACCGCGTCGAGTTGCGCGGCTTCGTCACGGAGACGGAGATCGTCGAGTTGTACGCAGGCGCGCTCGCGGTCTGTTACCTGCCGTTCGATGAAGACTACGGGTATGTGACTTTGGAGGGAATGCTTTCGGCCAAGCCCGTCGTTGTGGCGCGAGACGGCGGCGGTGCAACCGAGTTCGTGGAAGATGGGCGCGACGGCCTCATCGTCGAACCCGAACCGCGCGCCATCGCGGAGGCGCTCGACCGCCTCTACCTCGACCGCACGCTCGCGCAGGAGATGGGACGGCGCGGGCGCGAAAAACTCCTCGCCATGAATCTCTCATGGGAGCACGTCGTCGAGCGCATCATCAATGCCGCGCGCGTGGGCCGCTAAATCGAGTTGAGAGGGCGGAAGAAGCGAGATCGTGCGATGGCCGGTTCGTCGGCGACGAAGGCGACGCGCAGCCGATGTTAAAGACGCTCCCTTTCGTTATCGCACGGGGCTGTCGTCCGGCTTTATCTTGGTTTGATCTATGTACTCGCCCGACGCCATGAAGACGCGGCTCAGGCTGCGGCGGTCGCCCGTCTGTTTGAGGTCTTCGAGCCAGAAGTTGAAGCCGTCGAGATTCTTGTCGGGCGGGTCACCGGGGCCGCGCCGCAGATACGCGAAGTAGTGCACGAGGACGAAGGCCGCGTCGTAGTCGCGCCTGTACATCTCACGATTTTCGGCGACGCGGCGGACGATGGAGGCGCGCGTGTCTGTACTCCGGTCGAGAAGGGCGACCAGCCCCGCTCGCTCTTTGCCGTCCGGCGTCACGTTCGCGTTCGCGTAGAGCGCGTCAACGTATTCGCCATTCGTCACCCGCTCGTAGCGCGACTTGAACTCCGCGCCCTCGGCCCAAGCGTTTGTGAGCGCGGTCTTGTTCGCCTCCAACCGCTCCTGCCAGCCCTGCGCGCCGACGTACACTCCGCGCCCGATCCACTCCAAGTCGCGCAAAAATTCCTCGTATCGCGGTGTTGTGCCGTAGGCGACTTTGTGTAGGCGATAGAGGGCGTATGAGGCGCGCGGGAATTCGACGATGAATTGGTACGGGTCTTTCGCAAGCCGCGCGGCAAACTCGCGCGGGGGCGGTTCGCGCAACGGCAGCGAGCGAGCGCCGTCTTCGTCCGCGAGGCGGCGCGTGTCGTAGATGATGAGATCGCCGTTGTCGTAAAAGACCGGGAACTGCTTTTCAAAGAAGGCGCGGTCGGGCTGAAAGTAGTCACGCTCCGCGCGTCCGAGATAGACGAAATCAACATCGTAGTAACGCAGCAATTCTCCGGCCTCGTCGCCCCCGGCGTAGATTTTTTTGATGTCCGCCTCGCGCTTCCGAAACTCGTAGCCGTGACTCCACACCCACGCCGTATCGCCGCGCAGGACTGGCCGCCCGGAGAGGCTGAGGATGGGCTGGTGGACGGTCGGGGCCGTGAGGAAGAGCGCGTGTGGAGCGGCGTGGTCGCAGACGAAGCGTGCGGCGTCGAGTTCGCGGTCGGTGAAAAGGAGTCTGCGGTCGAGGCTCTCGAATTGGACGGCGAGCAGACCGGACGCGATTGAAGCGAGCGCCAGCAACGTCGCGAGAAATCGTTGACCGTCAATGCTCGCCAGCCGCACAAGCCACGACGCGACGAGAATGCACGTCAACGCGTATGTGTAGTACATCAGCTTGATGTTGTCGTACTCGTTCGGCGTGAAGTTGAAGAGCAGGCTGACGACGAAGAGGCCGACGAAGGCGAGATAAAAGATGCGCCAAGTGCGCTGCGCAGCCCACCACGCGGGCACGATGAGCAGGAGCGGCAATCCGATGTTGCGTAGCCAGTAGAGCGGCCAACTCGTCGCGCCGTGGCCGCGCCAGCCCGGTTGAAAGTGCATGAAACCCTCGGCGGCGACGTGGCCCGCGAGGCTCAGGAAGTGAGGCACGGCGAGCAGCACGGCGGGCAGCCAGAAGACGAGCCATGCGCGGCGCGGGCGCAGGATGAAGAGAAAACCGCTGACGAGGCCGAGGGCCATGTACGTGTGCGTGTGAAAGAGCGGCAGCGCTCCCGTGATGACGCCCGCCGGAAGCAGCACGCGCCAGTTCGTCCAACGCCCGCCGCTCTCTTCTTCCTCCGACCAGCCACGCCACGCCACGGCGAAAAGCGTGAAACACATCAGCGCGCAGGAGAGACCGTAGAGGCTCGTCCGCTGCGGCAGCAGCATGTCAACGAGAACGTTCGTCCAGTGGAGTTGACGGTCTGGCAAACTGGCGTAGTTGATGTTGAGATGCGACCAGAACTCGACGAAAGGTTTCCCGCTCTCGCGCCAGTCCTCGAAAAAGTAGATGAAGCCGAAGCCGCCGTTGAGCAGAAACAGGATCGCCGCCAGCGCGGCGGACTTTTGCGCGTGCGCGTCGCCGCCGCTGTTGCCGTTGCTGTTGCCACCGTTGTTGCCGCCGCCGTCGTTGTCGCTGTCGTCGCGCACCTGCGCGCTGACGATGCGGCGCGCGAATGCATAGAAGAGACCCGTCGCCGCCAGCGCCAGTGCCGCGCCCGTGATGACGAGCGCGCGATGGAAACTCATGCCGAGCGCGCCGAGCAGCGCCGTCTGAAAGTCCGGTAGGTACGGATAGAGGAGCGGTTCGGGCGGCAGCGGCGTGTAGAGCGGCGGGAAGTTTTGCCCGTACAGGAAAGAGGAACTGATCGCTAGATGCCACGGCAGGTCGTAGAACGCGCTCCCGCCCGTGTACACGCCGCCCGTGCCCTCCGCCAGCATCCGCGTCGAGAAGAGTCGCAGGTAGAGCGGCGCGAAGAGCAGGAGGACGAGGCACAGCCCCGCGTCGAATGAACGCAAGGCGAAGCGGGGTCGCCAACCGCGCAGCAAATTTTTCAGCGTGGGAAGCCAGAGAAGCAGGGCCGCCAGACACATCGCCGCCGTCAGCGAAAGCGCGAGCGCGGACGAGATGCGGCCGACGAGTCGCGCGAGCAGATACCCGCAGATCGTCGCCAGCATCCAGCCGGAGACGAGTCCCCAGAGACATTGCTCAAACGGGTCGAGCACGTCGCGCAGCACGCGCCGCACGAGTGCGATGCCGGACAGCGCGGCCCCCATGAGCAGAAGCAGTGGCGTCATCTCGTGCTTTCGTTCACCCCGGCGACCCCACCGGACGAAAGCGGCTTCGCGGCGATGAAGAGACGACCCCGCGCAGCCAATCTGCGCGACGAGAGTTGCGCGGCCTCTTCGCCTGCGATCCTTTCGTTTTCTACGTGACGGGGATCAGACATCTGAACGGACATCTCGCAGCACCCTCTGACGTGTGTTGTTGCGGGCCGGCGAACTTTATCATATCTTGAGCCACCGCCGTGCTCTGAAGTCTTCTTCGACGCGGCTTCAAAAGCCTCCCGCGAAAGGACGAGACACGGCATGTCAGTGGAAAGACCCGCGTCGGCTATCGAGACTGCCGACGCGCCGTTGCTCTCTTCTCCGTCCGAGGGGGATGAGAACAACGTGCGTCCCCTCGTCGGCGTACTGCGCCGCGCCGCGCACGACGTGAGTTTCCGCGCGGCGTTCTTCACATTCATGCTGACGCGCGTACTCGTCCTCGCCGTCCTGCTCGTCGGCGGACAGGTTGACCGCGTCATGACGGGGAGCCGCGACACCACGCGTGACATCAATCTATCGCTCAGAAAGTTACCCGTCTCGCGCATCCTCAACGAGACCATCATGACCGCCGACGTTAACTGGTATCACGGCATCTCGGCGGACGGTTACGAGAAGATAACTTTCGTCGCCGACCGCCCGCACAACTGGGCCTTCTTCCCGCTCTTCCCCGTGCTGTGGAGGCTGTGCGTCTCTCTGACGGGCGAGTTCGTCATCACGGGCGTGTTGATGTCTCACCTCTTTTTTTTCTTCGGACTCGTCCTCGCGCATCGAGTGGCGCTCGCGTTCGGCTTCTCAACTCGCGTGGCCGACCGCTCGATTTTTTATCTCGCCATTTTTCCCACGAGCTACTTCTTCTCGCTCCCGCTGACCGAGCCTCTATTCCTCTTGCTGACGGCAGGGTGTCTCTACACCGCGAAGCGCGGGCGCTGGTGGACGATGGGCGCGTTGGGTGCGCTGGCCTCCGCAACGCGCGTCACCGGCGTGCTTATCTGGCCCGCGCTCGCCGTGCTCTACTGGCAGACCTACGGCGGCGACAACTGGCGGAGCGTCGCCGCGTGGCGCGCGGCCATCGGGCGCAAGGAAGTTCTCGGCCTCTGCATCGTTCCTGCGGGCATCGCTTCTTACATGTGTTACCTCTACGCGATCACGGGCAATGCGCTGGCCTTCAAGGACATCAACGTGACGTGGGGGCGCAGCACCGGATTCTTCGTCTTCACGCTCTACGAATATCTGCGCGACCCCTTGCTCATCGCCATCCCTTGGGACTTTCGCACGCTGAACTTCGCGGGCGCGTGTCTTGCGCTGGCGGGCGGCGCGTTGCTCTTGAAGTGGAGACAGTGGGCGCTTGGCGCTTACACGCTTCTGGCCGTGATGGTGGCGCTCTCGTCGCTTATACTACAATCGCAGGCGCGCTATGCGATGGTTCTCTTCCCGGCCTTTATCGCGCTGGCCGTCATGACGGACGAGCGCCCGCGCCTCGACGCGGCGATCCGCGTCGTCTCGCTCGCGCTGCTCTCTTTGATGACCGCGCTTTTCGCCGCGCACTTTTCCGTCGCACTGTCGTAAATTGCTGATCGCTTTATGAGACTCGCATATTTCAGCCCGCTCAACCCGCAGCCTTCCGGCATCTCCGACTACAGCGAAGAATTGCTGCCGCATCTAGCCGCACACGCCGACGTAGAGCTTTTCGTTGACGGCTTCCAGCCGTCCAATCGCGAGCCCCTCGCCCGCTTCCCCGTCTTCGACTATCGCGCCGATTCATCCGTCCTCTCGCGCCTCGACCGCTACGACGCGCTCGTCTATCACATGGGCAACGATCACCGCTACCACGCCGGTATCTTCGACGTGATGAGCCGGTATCCCGGCGTCGTCGTCTTCCACGACTTCGCACTGCAAGATTTCTTCCTCGGCCTCGCGCGCGAGCGCGACGACGTTGACATTTATCTCGACGAAATGACGGCCTGCCACGGCGAGCGAGCGAGTGCGCTGGCCGGAGAATTTCTACGGCGCGGGAGCGTCCCCGCCGCCATCGCCGCTCCCGTCAACTTCCCGCTCAACTGCCGGATGGCGCGTGCGGCGCAAGGCATCATCGTACACTCCGAGTGGGCGAGAGAAAGATTCCAAAGCATCGCGCCCGGCGTCCCCGTGGCACGCATTCCGATGCCCGTCAAACTGCCCGCGCAGGCGCGCGTTGACCCGCCGCCGCCGCAGCCCTCACGTCGCGTCAATCTCGCCACCTTCGGACTCATCATCCCCGGCAAGGGCATCGCACAAACGTTGCGCGCCCTCTCCGCGTTGCGCGACGAATACGATTTCCGCTACACGCTCGTCGGCGCTGAGAATCCATACTTCGACGTGCGCGCGCTCATCAACGCGCACGGCATGAACGAGCACGTGAAGATCACCGACCACGTCTCGCTCGCCGAGTTCGAGCGACTGATCGCCGGGACGGACATCGCCCTCAACCTGCGCGAGCGCACCGTGGGCGAGACCTCCGCGAGCCTCTGCCGCAACATGGCGGCGGGCGTGCCCGCAATCGTCTCCGATGTCGGCGCGTTCGCGGAGCTTCCCGGCGACGTGGTCGTCAAGCTTGATTGCGACGACGAAGATGACGCGCTGCTGCGTGCATATCTTCAACGGCTCATCAGTGACGAACCGCTGCGCCGCCGCATCGGTGACAACGCACGTCGTCACATGCTGGCCGAACACGACATCGAGGAGAGCGCCGCGCGCTACGCTTCGTTCATTCGCGATGTCGTCGCCGGACGCGAACGCCGCCGGTTCGTCGGAGATGTTTCCGACGAACTATCGAAACTCGGCGTGCGCCCCGAAGAAGACGACGCGCTCATGCGCTCGGTGGCCGCAGAAATCTCGGCCCTCGCGCCACACGCGTCGGTCGAAACGCGTGCGCTTCCCCGTCAAGCCCCACATCACCGCAAGGAAACCGCGCCGCCCTCAGCCCGCGCCGCGTCCGTCTCAAACGGCAACGGGCACGGGTTGACGACGAACGTTACGGGCGACGACAAGGCCGCGCGCGACTCCAACATCTCCCTCACGACGAGAGCGACTTCGTCGCACGATGGCAGGCTGCCCAAAATCGAGGGGCTGGATTACAAACGCGCGGCCATCGAGTATCCGCGCAAGCTCGACGCCGAACGCAGTTACTACCTGCGAACCAAGCCGTTCTATAACCTCGCACACAAACCCGACAAGCATGCGGGCGACGGCATGGACGCCGAGACGCACCGGCACTTTTGCGACTTTGCCAACGTCGCCGCCGCGCTCGCGCTGCCCGCGGGCCGGAAGATTCTCGACGTGGGCTGCGGCTCCGGTTGGCTCTCCGAATATTTCGCGCGCCTCGGCTACGACGTGACGGGCACGGACATCAGCGACGATCTCATCGAGATGGCGCGCGAGCGCGTCGCACGCGTGCCTTATGATGTGGATCACGAGACGCCTCTGCGCTGTCGCTTCGAGACGCACGACATCGAAGCGGGGCCGCTCGCGGGGAAGTTCGACGCCGTCGTCTGCTACGACTCGCTGCATCATCTCGTGGACGAGCGCGCCGTCTTCCGACACCTCGCCGCGATGCTCGACGTGGGCGGGCTGCTCTTCATCCTCGAAGGCCATAAGCCGCCCGCAGGCTCGCCGACCGAAGATGAGTTGACGGACGTGATGCGCCGCTACGAGACGCTTGAATCTCCTTACAGCCTCACTTACCTGCGCGAGTTGCTCGACGCGAACGGGTTTGTCGTCGTCGGCGATTACGTCAGCGTCAACGGCCTCTTCGAGCGCGAGATGCTGGAAGGCAACCGCCTGCCGCTCACGACCGTCGCGATTGATTATCACTACCTGACTTGCAAAAAAGTGGCCGACACAGCGCCCGCTTCAACCATGCCCGACAGCCGCGCGCCCGCCGTGCTCAGCGCCAAGTTCACGCCGCTCGCGCCTCTGCCCGAACGTTTCGCGCCGGGGACGAAACTCGAAGCGCATCTCGTCGTCGAAAACACGGGCGACACGCTCTGGCTGGCGGGACAAACGGTGCGCGCAGGTGTCGTCACGCCCGCCTTCAAAGTCTTCGACGCGCGCGGCGACCTTGTTCACGAATCTCATGGTCAGCCGATGTTGCCGCGCGCCGTCGTGCCGTGCGAAAGCGTCGCGCTTAAAATCGAATACGTCGTCCCGCACGTGGCGGGCAGATACACGCTCAAGATTGACCTCGTTGACCAGCACATCTGCTGGTTTGAAGACCGGGGATCAAAGCCGTTCGTGTTCGGCTTCGAGGTGGAAGGAGAAGCGGAAGGTTGATGACGAGTGAAGAGATTTTGTCCGGGTTGAAGAGACTTCAGCCGTGGTTCCATTGCATCGAACTCGGCGGAGGCATCAACACAAAGACCGAGAGCGTGATGGGCGAGCCGGTCAATCACCCGCACGGGCCGTGGCAGGTTGTGGGGAAATGTCTGCCCGCCGACCTGACCGGCAAGTCGCTGCTCGACGTTGGTTGCAACGCGGGCTTCTACAC
>JBAVPI010000487.1:0-3196 GCA_049692915.1 Pyrinomonadaceae bacterium | reverse complement strand
TGCTGCGGTTGACGTTTCTCCAAGCGCGTCGTCAACGAACAGCGCGCCGGAGAAGGCCGCGGCGACGAACGTCGCGAGCGCGAAGACCGCCGCCGGTAAAGTCGCTTCGTTGATGACGCCGGAGAAGTCGAACCCCGTCCGCATCACGCTCTTTGCGAAGCCGCCCGTGATTGACGGCAAGCTCGACGACGAAGCGTGGAAAAGCGCCGCCGCCTTCAAAGATTTCATCCAGACGCAGCCCGGCGACAACAGTGCTCCGTCGAAGCCGACCATCGCTTACATGGGCTACGACTCGAAATTTCTCTACCTCGCCTTTCACGCCTACGACGAGCCGGGCAAAGTGCGCGCCACGCTCGCCAAGCGCGACAATATTTTCGGCGAAGACAACATCCGCGTTTTCCTCGATACGTTCAACGACCACCGCCGCGCCTACGTGCTCGGCTGGAATCCGCTCGGCGTGCAGGCCGACGGCATCATGACGGAGGCGCAGGGCACGGACTTCAGCGTGGACATCGTGATGGAGTCGAAGGGTATGCTGACGGACGACGGTTACATCGTCGAAGTCGCCGTTCCCTTCAAGTCTCTGCGCTACGAGGCGGGCAAGGACAAGCTCTGGGGCATCCACATCTGGCGTAACATTGATCGCTTCAACGACGAGATTGATTCATGGATGCCGATCTCGCGCGACGACTCGGCGCTGCTCAGTCAGGGCGGGCGCATCACCGGACTCGAAGGTATCTCGACGGAGCGGACGCTCGAACTGATTCCGAGCCTGACCGTCTCCGAGACGGGTAAGCGCGTCCGCACGGTCAGCCGCGCGCAGATTGACGCGCTCAGGGGGCAGGGCGTGGCCCCGTTCGACCCCGGCAAACTCGTCAACCAGCCCATCGGACTCGACCCCGGCCTGACGATGAAATACAGCATCACGCCGACCATCACGCTCGACCTTGCACTGAACCCCGACTTCGCGCAGGTCGAGGCCGATTCGACCGTCATCACGGCCAATGAACGCTTCCCCATCTTTTTCCCTGAGAAGCGCCCGTTCTTTCTCGAAGGCGTTGACACCTTCAACACGATCATCAGCGCCGTCAACACGCGCACCATCTCAGACCCGGACATCGCCGTGAAACTGACGGGCAAGCAGGGCCGCAACTCTTTCGGCCTCCTGCTCGCCTCCGACAACGCGCCCGGCAACTACAGCGACGAAAAACGCTTCGACCCGGAAGTGCTGCCCGCCGCGAGGTTCATCGACAAGAATTCTTACGTCGGCGTTCTCCGGCTCAAGCGCGACGTGGGCAAAGAGAACACCATCGGCCTCCTCGCCACGACCTATAACTTCATAGACAACCACAACCACGTGGCCGGACTCGACGGGCGCTTTCGTCTCAACAAAACGACGACCTTCACGGCGCAGGCGCTCGGCTCGCTCTCGACGCGCTTCTTCTTTTACCCGGATGAGGATGCGAGGGTGAAGCGCACCGAAAACGGGCTGGCCTATGCCTACGACCTCAACATGGACGGGCGCAACTGGGGATACGAGTATGCCGCCGTCGGTCGCTCGCGCTTCTTCCGCAATGAGGTGGGCTTCAACCGCCGCTTCAACACGAACAACCAGAATCTTTTCGTCCGCTACAATTCAACGCCGAAGCCGAAAGCCAAGCTCGTCAACTGGCGCGCCTACAACTCTCTGGGCGGAAACTTCGACTGGCGCGGGCGCAGCCAACTCTTACAGGACGAAGCGCAACTCCAACTCAGTTTCCAGCGGCAGAGCTTCCTCGGCTTCGGCATGCAGAAGGGCTATGAACGCGTCTTCGAGGAAGAGTTCGGCTCGACACGCGCGGCGCTCTCTCGCCGCATCGTCAACGACTTCGGTGCGGCGCGCGTCGGCAAACAGCCTTCGTGCGACGCGACCGGCACTGCCCCGCCGCCCGACCCGACGCACCCCGACGAGCGGCTTCCCCTGTGCACCTTCTACGGCAACGACCCGGAACGTTCGGTGAACAACCGCCAACTCTATATTTTTGGCGGCTCGACGCCCACGAAGAAGTATTCCGTCTTCGTCTTCACGAGCTACACGACCGGCGTGCTCGATTTCGACTTCGGCGCGAGCGACAGCTTCACGCGCGTCAGCCCCGCCGCCCTCCTCGCCGAAGCGAACCCCGCGCTCTATCCCAACGGTGCGCCGCTCGACCCCGGCCCCGGCCACGAGTTTTATCTCGAATCGAACTTCACTTATAAGCCGATGGATAAGCTCAACATGTCGCTCGACTACACGCACGACCAGTTGACGCGCGACGACACCGGCCTCAAGGCGTTCGCCGATAACATCTTCAGTCTGCGCGGCACGTACCAGTTCACGCGCTTCGTCTTTCTGCGCGCGCGCATGGACTATTCGACGCTGGGGACGAGCCTGCGCCCGCAAGTCCTGCTAGGCTGGACGCCGAATCCCGGCACGTCCTTTTACGTCGGGTATAATGACGACCTGAATCGCAACGGCTTTAACCCGTTCACGAATCAAATCGAACCCGGCTTCCGTCGCAACGGCAGGACGGCTTTTGTTAAGATGTCCTATCTGATCCGCCGCAGTATCGGAAAGCAATAGCTTAACTTCGTAACTCGTCCGACGCTCTATGACGAAACTCGCACCGTCGCCCGCTTTCGCCGCCGCTTCGTTTCTGCTCTTGTCTCTACTGTGGGGAGCGACGCACGCGCGCGCGCAGATTGTGTCGGCGGGCCGCATGACTTCGACGACCGCGCGCGATACTACGGCCAAGCGTGCCCTGACGAATGCGCCGCGCATCCCCGTGCGACGCATCGCCGCGCCGCGCCGCAGCGACTCTGCGGAAAATTCGCGTGTCCGCTTCACGTCCGACTCCGCGCTCGACGATTACAGCGCGTGGCGCGACGGCGAACGCTTCTACGTTCTCGTCCCACATGCGGAAGCGAGCTTCGCGCCCGAATTGTTCGACGGCAGCCTGTACGCGAACGCGCGCGTCGAGCGGCAAGATGAGGGACTGCTCATCTCGTTCCGCGTGCCCGCGGGCGTCGCCGCGCGAGTCAGCCAGAACTTCAACCGGCTGGACGTTATCTTCACGTCGCAGGAATCTCAGCCGCAGCAAAAGCCGAACGTCGTCGCGCCCTCGCCGACTCCTTCGGCTAACGCTTCGCCTTCGGGTAACGCTTCGCAGTCCGGCAA
>JBAVPI010000486.1:0-1515 GCA_049692915.1 Pyrinomonadaceae bacterium | reverse complement strand
GCTTCTGGCCTCGCCCGATGCGGACGCCGCGCTGCTCTCACGCGCCTACACCGCGCGCGGGCGCATCCTCGCTTTCCTCGACCGTAAGGAAGAGGCCGTCAAAGAGTTCGACGCGGCGATCAAGATTGGTGAGGTCGCGGGCGGCGCTTACAGAGAAGCGTTGGAAGGAAAGCAGGCGTTGCCGTCGGCACAACCTTAAGACTCAAGACGAAAAAACGCATCCCCGAAAACGGTAGAGGGAAAGAGAGAGCGGGCGAGGCCGACGAGCCAACACCAACGCGCTCTCTTTCCCTTTTTCCGCCCCCACCAACACCAACCGACAATTTTTTAGAGCACGGATTTAGTCACAAACTTTCTCACAACGCGCGGCGCGGTCAGAGCGCGCGGAGCTATCGAGACGCGCGGAACGATGCCGACGCCCGGACGCAGTAAACTCAGACGCGCGGCTTGGACGGCGGCGATTGGCGACGCGAGGTATGCGCCGGGGAGAAGTTCAAACGACGCGCCCTGCCCGCGCTCCGGCCTGACCTTAAAGGAGCGTTCTTTCCTGTCGCGCACGACCTTGAGCGTCGCTTCATCATCGCCCTTGACTGCGCCGAGCGCCCTCGTGATGTCGCCCGCGCTCTCGACCGTCTGGCCGTCCACTTCGACGATCACGTCGCCTGCGCGCATCCCGGCCTTCGCCGCGGGACTGTTCTCCGCGACCGACGTGACGAGCAGTCCGCGCCCGCGCGAGACGCCGAAATAATCCGCGAGTTGTTTGCCGACCGGCGCGGTGGCGACGCCGATGCGACGGCTCGTTCCCGGATTCATGCCGAAGAGTTGAGGGCTGCCGTTGAAGAGGCCGGGGCTATTGCGCCGCATCTCTTCAAATCCCTTGCGCATCTCTTCGCCCTGTCGCTTCCACTGTTCGCCCTGCCTGCTCCACTCCTCGGCGTGCTTGCGCATCTCCTCGATCTGTCCCTGAGGCATTAACCCCAAGCTGCCGTGCACCGGCATGATGTCTTCACGCCGACCAAGCGTGGCCGACACTTCCTGCTCCGAACCGTTTCGCCAAATCGTCAGACGTGCGCTGTGTTCGGGCGACGACTCGGCGATCAAACGGTTCAGCTTGCGCACGTTCGTCACCGCTTCGCCGTCAAACTTCGTGATGACATCACTCTCTCTCAACCCCGCGCGCTCCGCCGGGCTGCCCTTGACGACTCGCACGACCCCGACGCCGCTCGGCTCGCCCTTCACACCGAACCGGCCCGCGTTCTCGCGCGTCAACTCTTCGACCTCCACGCCGAGAAAATTGCCGTCGAGTTCAAATGCCGAGACGAAGGGCGACGACGAAGGCGGCACGGGCGCGGATGACTGTCGTGGCATCGCGGGCGTCGTCGGTACGGCGCGCGGAGCGGGCAAGGCGCGCACCGCAGGCGAAACCGGCATGAGGGGTGGAACGGGCGCAACATTCGGGACAGGCGCAACGTTCGGCACAGGCGCAACATCCGGGACTGGCGCAATGGCCGGAGC
>JBAVPI010000485.1:0-6520 GCA_049692915.1 Pyrinomonadaceae bacterium | reverse complement strand
GGCGTAATGACTGTTCCGTCTTCGGCGCGTGCGACGGCGCGTTGCAGTTCGTTGCAGAGTTGGCGGACGTTGCCCGGCCAGTCGCAGACCATCAGCAGGTCAACCGTCTCAGGCGTGATTTTGATGTCCTGTTTCTTGAACTTCGCGGCATACTCGTTGACGTAATAGTTGACGATGTTCGGTATCTCGCTCCTGCGCTCGCGCAGCGGCGGCACTCTCAGTCGAATGACGTTGAGACGATAGTAGAGGTCTTCGCGGAAACGACCCTCCTCAACCATTCTCTCTAAGTCAGTGTTGGTCGCCGCGATGATGCGCACGTCCACCTTCGCGGGCCGCTGCTCGCCCAAGGGCTGTATCTCTCCCTCCTGCAAAAACCTCAACAACTTCGGTTGCACGTCCAGAGGCAGGTCGCCGATTTCGTCGAGAAAGAGCGTGCCTCCGGCGGCGGTGCGGATGACGCCGGGAGAGTCAGAGACAGCGCCCGTGAACGCGCCGCGACGATAGCCGAACAGGTAGCCTTCCGACAGTTCTTTCGGCACGGCGGTGCAGTTGAAAGGGATAAACGGTTGAGAGCGTCTGGCCGACACCGTATGCACGGCGTTGGCGACGAGTTCCTTGCCCGTCCCCGAATCACCCGTAATCAGCACCGTCACGTCCGACGAGCGTATCTTCTGAATCTCTTCGACGAGCAACGTCATGGCGGGGCTGGCGTGGATGAAGCCGGGCATCAAACTCTGTTCGGCCTGCGCCGCCGGACGCTGACCGTCGCGGCCCGCTCTGGCCCGCTCGCGCAAAGCGCACAGATCGAGACTCATCTCCGCGAGACGCAGCAGCGTGTTGAGAAGTTCGCCGCCCGCCTCCGTCTCGACGATTCCGCGCGGCGAGACGAAGAGCGTCGCGTGCGCGGCGTGCGCCACACGCAACCGGACGAGGGCCGCGCCGTGTCTCGACGCGATTCGTTCCCTCTCTTCGTCCGACGCCGCCTCGTTCCAATTCGACAGGACGCGCGCACTCTCTTCCACCCCGTAGCCTTGCGAAGCGACCACGCGGCTGCCCTCGCCCGCGTCCTCGCACGGCTCGAAGACGAGGACGCGCTTCGCGCCGACCTCCTGACGCACGAGCGCGGCGAGTTCGCGAAGTATTAATTCGCGCGAGGTCACGGCCTCGACGAGTCGCAGGATGGAAAGCTGCGGACTCAGGTGCGACTGCGCGGCGTTTGCGGGAGCGGAGAAGGGCGGCGCGAGCGACAGAGCGGGCAATTCGTAGCCAAGCGCGTCGAGCGCACGTTCGGCGCGTTCGAGATCGAGCCGCGCGCCCAACTCTCGGAAGATGACGACGGCGCTCGTCAACGCTTCGGCGGCGCGAACCGTCTGCCCCGCGGCGGCGTAGGCGCGTCCGAGTTCAAAATGCACGAGCGCGCTGTGATAAGGGTCGCCGAGAATCTCGAAGATCGAGACGCCGCGCCCGAAGTGGTGCGCCGCCGCCGTCGCGTTTCCGCGTCGCATCGCGAGCAGCCCGTTCATGCGCTGCGCCTCTCCCGTCAACGCGAGGTCGCCGACCGCATCCTCCGTCAACTCCGACACCTTCTTCAACAGCGAGTCGCATTTTTCCGGGTCGCCCTGAGCGAGATACGCTTCCGCCAGCAGCAGATTCGCGTCGCAGATGGCCTGCCGATCGCCGATGCGTTCGGCCAGCGCGAGCGCCTCTTCGCTCGTCACGAGCGCGCGCGCAGGGTCGTCCATCGCGAGGCGGCAACGCGTCAGAGTGCGCAACGCCTGCGCCGCGTACCACTTGTTGCCGTTCTCGTGCGCGAGTTTGACGGCGCGCTCAAGCAGCCCCTGCGCATCCTCCAGATCGCCGCGTAGCCGTCGCAGGTCGCCGAGCGAGTCGAGAATCATCGGAACCTGCGCGCCGCGCTCGTCAACCTCGAAGGCGAGTTCGAGCGCTCGCTTCAAAGCTTCATGCGCGCGTTCCCACTCGCCGACGAGCGTCAGGTTGATGCCGAGATTGTTATAGCCGAGCGCGGCGTTGCTCTTGTGTTCCGTGCGCTCGTAATAGCCTATCGCGCGCTCCAGATGATGGATGCCCTCGTGCGGTCGTCTGAGAAACCAGCACGCGCCCGCCATGTTGGCGTAAATCCTGCCGAGCAGGTACGGCGCGGGATGATCGCCGATGAGCTTGGCCGCCTGCTCGGAATAGGCGAGCGACGTTTCGTAGCCCCCTTGCAGCATGTCCGCCAGCGCGAGGCCGACGTAGGCTTCGGCCATCCCGCGCCAGTCGCCCGTGTGCCGGAAATGTTCGAGCGCTCGCCCCGCGTAGTCGCGCGAGATCGGATACTCGTTGATGCCTCGATAGACGCGCACGAGCGCCGCGTAGATCGCTCCGCGCCCCTCGTCGGCTCCCGTCTCCGGCGTCTCTTTGAGCGCCGCGTTGAGCAGCGCGATGGCCTTCGGGTAATCGCCCGTGTAACTGAAGGCGAGTCCGAGTTGCACGCGCAGCGCGATGTCGGTTTTCGCGTCGAGCGCGCGGCGCGTATCCGGCGACTCGTACATCCGCACAGAGGTTAAAGACTCCGCGAAGCGCCCCTCCATCATCTGCGCTTCCGAAATGGCGATGCGCGCACGCGCCAGCAGAGAGAGGTCGCCGCGCGCGTTCTTCACGAGCGCGTTGAGTTTCGACTCGGCCTCGCTTGAACGTCCGTGGTCGAGCAGCAGACGCGCCGCGCGGAGTTGACCGGCAGGCGATTTATCGTCGCCCGTCGCCCCCTCGTGCTGTTCGCCGTGCGCTGTGTTTGAACGCTTGACCATCAGAGAATCTTAATCGAGACCCGCGCCGCATTGATAAATTTGTATGGAGTTTTTTGGCAGGACGGAAATCAAGACAGCTTTTAACGGAGCGTCGTGATTTTACACAAGCGACGGCGACGCGTCCACATGCACGTCGCATCGGCTTCGTCTTCGCGTTTTCGACCGCGCCGCCGTTCAACTCTCCGACGCAACGCGCGGCTCTTCAATTCTCCGACGCGGCGCGGGTCTGCCGCACGCGGCGTTCAAGGACGAGCGCCAGTCCCATGATGAAATAAAAAATCTCCGCCACTTCCGAGTCGCCGAGATTGTAATGAACCATCCCGCTCGCGAAGAAACCGGCGAGACCTCCGAGCGCGCCGAGCACGAGTCCGCGTTCAATCGCGTCATTCGACATCCCTTCACGCGCCAAGCGCCACAGCATCCGCCCGTAGATAAAGAGCAGCGCGAGCCACGCGCACAACGTCGGCACGCCGCGCTCGACGGCGAGTTGCAGCGGCGTCGAGTGGAGATGCCCGATGTTCTGCCGCCCGTTGTCGAACAGCCCCCACTCGCGATAATGCCTCTTGAGCGAATCCATCCCGACGCCCGTGAGCAGATGACGCGGCTCGCGCACGAGCAGGCTCAGGCTCTCTCGGTAAACCATCAAGCGCCACGCGGTCGAGCCTTCCTTCGCGTCAATGAAGCCGACCTGCCGCTTCTGTTGGAGGACGAGCAGACCCGCGACAACGAGCGGCAGCGCGACGACAGCGACGATAAGCAGCGTCCGCCGTCGCGCGCCCGCCAGCACGATGACGAAGGCCGACAGTAACAGTCCGAGCCACGCGGCGCGCGTCAACGTCAGCAGCATCGCCCCGCACAACCCCGCGCACACCATTGCCATGAGGACGCCGCGCCCGCTGCGCTTTCGTCCGAGCGCCACGAACATGCCGAGCGCGAGAGATGCGATGAGTTGCAGCACCTCTGCATACGTCACGTAATGACCGTAAAACCCCTGCGCCCGCTCGTCGCGCCCGCGCGACCAACGCGTGATGCCGAGCCGCGCCGCCGCGTCGTCTCCGTCGAGCAAGCGCCCGCGTTCAACTTCAAAGATCGGGTAAGATTCCAGACGGTACACGCGCACGCCCGCCGCCTTGCCTTTCATCAACGCGGCGTCTCCGCTTGAAAGCGCGTTCGCCAGAGCGTCGGGGCCGCGCACCCTCTGCCCCTCGATGTCCAGCACCGTGTCGCCCTCGCGCACACCCGCCATGTAGAGCGGACTCTCGGCCTTGAGTCCTTCAATCTTAAGCCCGCGCCCGACGGCATAGACGCCGAACGTATAGACGACGTTCAGCATGCACGACCCGACGAGCACGAGCGCGAGCCTGCGCGCCGTGCGCCGGTCGGAAACGTTCTCGGCCACGAGATAGACGATTGTGAAGAGGCTCGCCGCGCGCAGTTTGCCGATGGAGACGACAGGCTCGTAAGAGCAGAGCGCCGAGATGAAAGTGAGGATAAAGAAGCCGAGCAGCGCGTAGTCAACGGGCGTGCGCCACAGGCGCGGACGTGGCCGCGCGAAGATGAAGCGCGCGACCCACAATACCATCGCCACGAGCCACGCAATCTGTGTCCCCGCTATCGAATGCGGCGCGCACGCGGCGAACAAAAACAGACACGCGACGATGGCGCTTGAAAGTGATGCGTGTTGAAGGATACGTGTTGAAGGCAGGAAGGCGGGCGAATGAGAGTCAGGGCGCGGCACAGTCGCTTCGCCATCTCCCCTTTCATCATTCATCGCTTCCGCCCTCCGCCCTGTTCAATACGCGTCGTCGCCGCGCAGCATCACGGGCAGGGTGCGCAGAATGATTTTGAGGTCGAGCAGGAGCGACCAGTTTTCGATGTAGAAGAGGTCGAGCCTGACCATCTCGTCGAAGGAGAGGCGGTTGCGGCCCGACACCTGCCACAGTCCCGTCAACCCCGGCTTCATGTCGAGGCGCTTGCGATGCCAGAGCGCGTAGGATTCGACTTCGTATGGAATCGGCGGGCGCGGGCCGACGATGCTCATGTCGCCGCGCAGGACGTTGAGCAGTTGCGGTAATTCGTCGAGGCTCGTGCGCCTCAGCCTGCGCCCGACGCGCGTGATGCGCGGGTCATCGGGAAGTTTGCCGTAAACGGGCCGCTCATCGTCGCCTGCGTTTGCCCCTGCGTCGCCCGCGATGTTCTTCAAATAATGCTCGCGGTGCGGTGCGTCGTCGGCGTCGGCGCGCATCGTGCGAAATTTGTAGCAGAGGAAGACGCGACCGTCCATCCCGACGCGTTCCTGTTTGTAGAGCACGGGGCCGCGCGAGTCGAACCGGACGAGCGCGGAGATGACGAGCCAAGCGGGTGAGAGGGCGGCGAGCGCTGAAGTGGCGATCAGGAGATCAAAGGCGCGTTTGACGAGGCGCGCGGCGTCCGACAGCGGCTCGCGGAAGAGGCGTATCATCGGGAGCGCGCCGATGCGGTCAACCTCCGTTTTACGCGGCAGATAGTTGAAGAGGCTCGGCGCGATGCGGAACTCGACGCGACGACTGCGCCCGACGTTCATCATCACGTCGAACAGCAGGCTGCCCGACACGCTAGGGTCTGTGACGATGACCTCGCTCGCGTTCGCTTCGAGAATCGCGTCGGCCAGCGTGTCGAGACCGCCGACGACAGGCACGCCCTCGAAGCTCTCCGGCACGCTTTCATCTACAGGCCCGTTCTCGACAACGCCGATCACGCGGTAGCCGATCTCAGGCCGGGAGGCGATCTCGCGTATGCAGAGCGCGGCCTCGTCATTGCGTCCCATGACGAGCGTGGGAATCAGGTTGATGCCCCTGCGCCTCGCAATCGTCTGCGCGCGACGCACCGCGAGACGGAGCGCGCCGAAGGCCGCGAGCGCGAACAGGAAGTCGAGCACGAAGACGAGGCGCGCGTAGGAGAAGTCGCGAAACTCGAAGCCGCCGCGGTAGAGGAACGTTGCCGCCACGACGAGCAGCGACCCCGTAGCCGTCGCCTTGAAGACGCGCGCTGCTTCGTCCGGGTAAGCAAACTCGCCGCGCAGGCGGTAGAGATCGTAGTAGAAAAACAGGAGCAGTCGAATCGGTATGACGAACGGAAGCATCGCCGCGTAAGGAGCAAACTCCGTGCTCCATGCGAAGCGTTCGCCAACGGCCCACACCGGCTCGCCCTGACGCAGATAAAAGGCGGCGACGAAACATGCGACGGCGAGCGCGGCGTCCACGACGACGAGCGCCGCCTTGACGAGCGGGATAGCCCACTCCGGCGCGCGCGCGGGGGCACGCACTTCGCTCGCTCTAACGCGGGGCTTGTCGAAATTCTCAACGCGCATATTCGTCGGGTGAATAGTGAGTCGTGAATCGTGAATGGTAAATCGTGAATAGTTAAGACAGAGAGCCGGCCACGTCCGCACATACTCCCGACCTTACACCTCCTGATTTACCATTCACGATTCACGATTCACGATTTACCATTCACCATTCACGAGTTTTCACCATTCACGAGTTTTCACCATTCATCGAGGATTAAATCCGCGACCTGAGCGCGGACGGCGTGTGCGCGGCGGGCGCACGCGTCGCGCTTCTTCTCGACGCTTAAGGCCGCGAGGTCTGCGCGCGAACGGATGCGCAGGAGTCTGCCTTCGCGCACGAGTTCTTCGTCAACGGCAGCCCAGCGACCGGCGAAGGTGGTCGCGG
>JBAVPI010000484.1:0-2516 GCA_049692915.1 Pyrinomonadaceae bacterium | reverse complement strand
GTGCAGTTGAGCGCCGCGAGTTTCAGCGTGGCCGAGCAGGCGGGGAGCGCCGCGCTCACCGTCGTGCGCACGGGCGATCTGTCGCGCGAAGCGAGAGTTGATTACGCGACGAGCGACTTCAGCGCCGACGCGCGCTCCGATTATACGAGCACACGCGGCACGCTCCGCTTCGCGCCCGGCGAGACAACGCAGACCATCACGGTGCTGCTCACCGACGATGCCTACGTCGAACCGGACGAGATGATTAACGTCTCTCTCGGAGGCGGCGACGGGTGTGCCCTCGGCGAACGCGCGAGCACGATGTTGACCATCGTGGACAACGACACGTCGCTCTCAGCCACGAACCCCTTGAGCGACGCGCGATTCTTCACACGTGAGCACTATCACGACTTCCTTAACCGCGAACCGGACGAGTCGGGCCTCGCCTTCTGGGCCAATCAACTCGAAGCGTGCGGGACGGACGTGGCCTGCATCGAAGAAAAACGCGTCAACGTGTCGGCGGCTTTTTTCCTCTCCATCGAATTTCAGCAGACCGGATATTTCGTTGACCGGCTCTATAAAGCCTCGTTCGCGAACCGCCCCTCGATGGCCGAGTTCCTGCCCGACACGCAGGAGGCGGGCCGCGGCGTCGTCGTCGGCGCGCCCGCATGGGAACAGCAACTCGAAGCGAACAAGCGCGATTTCGTCGAACGTTGGGTGGCGCGAGCCGAATTCAAAAGCGCTTTCGACGCTCTCACAAACGAAGCCTTCGTAGATCGCCTGTTCGCCAACGCGGGCGTCGCGCCTGACCTTTCGGAGCGCGCTTCGCTCATCAGCGGATTGAATGCGGGGACGCAGACGCGCGCCTCCGTCCTGCGCAGAATCTCCGAGAACGCCGAGTTCACGAAGAAGGAGTTCAACCCGGCCTTCGTGCTGATGCAATATCTCGGCTATCTGCGCCGCGACCCGGACGATGCGGGCTTCCAGTTCTGGCTCAACAAGCTCGACTCGTTCAACGGCAATTTCGTTCAGGCCGAAATGGTCAAAGCCTTCATCGTCTCCGACGAATACAAAAAACGCTTCGGCTCGAACTGACGCCGCAAGCCGCAAAAAACAGAACGTCGCGAGAGCACCTTACCGGGCGACTCTCGCGACGTTCTGTTTTAAACGGGTGACAGCTTGAAGGCTTGAACCTTCGTGCGCTCGATCTCACTTAACCTGTTTCCGTGGCGGCTGCCGTGTTCAAGCTTTGAGCTTAACTTTTAGAACGCCGACGCGCCCGCCTCCGCGACTTCCTGATCCTGCTCCACCGTGCCGCCGCTGACGCCGACGGCCCCGGCGACAACACCGCCGCCGTCTTTGAGCGGAATGCCGCCCGCGAAAATAATGATTCGGCCCGCGTTGCTCGCGTGGATGCCGAAGAGCGGCCCGCCCGGTTGCGACGCTTTGCCGAGCGCCTTCGTCTCCATGTCGAAGGCGCGTGCGGTGTAAGCTTTGCTCTGCGCGATGTCAATGCTGCCGAGCCACGCGCCGTCCATGCGCGCGAACGCGACGAGATTGTTGCCCGCGTCCACGACCGCGATGTTCATCGGCACGCCGATCTCTTCCGCCTTCCTGCGCGCCGCCTCGACGACAGCCTGCGCCCGTTCGAGCGTCACGCCGTTCGCCGTTTGCCCCATCTCTTTTCCCCCCAACAGTGCCATTCTGATTCTCCTTAACTTCTCTGAGCATCTCCGTCGAGTCCATTGCTTGGCGAGTGATAATCTACCACTTGCCCCTTGTCATTCTGTCTGGAAACGGACACAAGACGGTTCGGCCTGATGGACAAAGTGTCACGGAGCAGATGCGGGGCCGGGATGCGCAGGCGGAAGACTTGGCGTAGCGTCGAAGCGGATTCTTTATCGAAGGAGATTCTTTACAGTTGCCGCGTTAGTGTTTATTCTGCGCACGTCATTCTCGTTTCAGTTCTCTACGGCGCGACTTCGTGCGCACTTGATCGGGCGGCCTCAAGCTCCCGGAGAGGGTGCGCGGCATTTGTACGTCGCTCCGCCTGTCGGCGACGACGGCGGCGACGACCGCGCCCGGTGTTTGCGACGCACAGCCCAAGATGAGGACGGGCGAGACACGGGGCGGAAGTTTCGCCTAACGCTTCGACTGCGCAAGGAGGAAACATGGAAAGCAGAGCCAAGCTGTTCGGGCACGCGATACACCCTATCCTGATCGTCTTCCCGCTTGGGTTGCTGGCGATGGCGGTTATCTTCGACGTGATCGCCATTGTCAGAGGCAACGGAATCTGGTCGGACAGAGCCTACGCGATGATCGCGGCGGGGATCATCGGCGGGCTGTTGGCCGCCGTCTTCGGCTTCATTGACTGGCTAGCGATTCCGCAGGGCACGCGCGCCAAAAGCGTGGGATTGATCCACGCCGTCGTCAACGACCTCGCGCTCATCCTCTTCGCCGTCAGTTGGTGGCTGCGACGCGGGCGCACCGTTGATCCGAGCACGCTCGCGCTCGTGCTTTCTTTCGCGGGCGCGGGC
>JBAVPI010000483.1:0-1899 GCA_049692915.1 Pyrinomonadaceae bacterium | reverse complement strand
GTGCAGATGACAACTTGTGGACTCCACAAGTTGAGCGATTCAATTCGCATCAAATGATCGTTTTCCTCGTCGTCGGGGACTTGAGCGATATTCGCCAAATCAACGATTGAACGCGAGTGAACAAGCTTTGCTTCGACATCGGTTTCGTGAACGTAGCCAAGAAAACCTTCAGTTGCTGTGCCCGTCGTGGGGTAGCAAAAGAAAAGCTTCTTATCATTCGCATGATGCTCTGCCCACATATAAGCCGCTGCCGTTTTGCCGGTGCCGCATCCTGCTTCAACCAGCGTGACTCTCTTTCGGGATTGACCAATCGCATTCTGGAAAGGACGAGGCTCTGCGCCGCAGAGACGCGCACTTACAACTTCGCGCATGTGTTTCGGCTTAACACGCTGAGATAAAGTCTCGTGAACCCATCGTTTGATGTCTTCGCCCGCCGGAGCCATCGCGCTCCCGGCCACGTCCGCCGCCATCAGCAACGCTTTGATGGCAGCAGCAAAACGCCACCACTCCGCATCTTTCATCAGACGGGCGCACCACCGATTGCTATTGACGTTAAATCGTAATTGGCGTGAGCCAAGGTAATTTGCCCCGTCCTTAACCAGTGAGAAACGGACTTCTTCCGAGAGCAGTCCTTTGAACATATTCTGCATGTCTGGGTGCGTTAGAAGCATGTTTAAGTTCAGTCCGCATCCGCCGCGCAACGCGAGCATTGCTTTCTGCCAATCCTTATCCATCTTGAGATGATGACCGGCGACCGCTCCGATAACGCAGTCCAACAGCATCATGGTCTCGTCTTCGTCTTCTCCCTTCAACATCTCTAGTGCCCAAGCTCGGAAGGGGCTGGCTTTGTCTTCCAGCAACAAGGCGCTGAGAAGTTCGTGACGTGCAGGTTGTTGCGTCGGATGGCGTTTCCCCGTAACCATCTCTTGAAAGCCTTCATTAGCCTTGCCGAGATCGTGACAGAGACACGCTACTTTGAGTGCTCTGGATAATCTCGATAACCACCTGTCGGCTGGTAGCTCAAGTTGACGTAACACCAACTCGCCAACTATCTCGACGATGCTGGCTCCAGCAAGTTCAACTGCTTGCAGATGCGCGACCAATTTGGCGTAGTCAGGAGCCTCTTGCTCCGGTGACTCTGCCTGCCAACTTTTTGCCAACAATACTTCAAACTTATTCATCTGCGGTCGTCCTCTGGCTAAGAGAGTTAACAATCGGATTGAAATGCCCACAGCCCATTGCGCGGCGTCCGCCGATGCCGGAGGTTTGGAGACGGAGTGAATCCTCGTCGTTCAAGCCGTGTGCTGCGAGGGAGAAGCCGACGATGTGTTTGCCTTGAATGGTGATAATGCGGCGGCGGAAGCGGCCTTGTTCGTCGGTGGGGAGTTCGAGGGTGGCGGTGAGGCCGAGCGCGTCGAGTTGGCGGTGGGCGGCGTCGAGGAAGGGCTCGAGTTCGGTGAATTTCTTGATCGTAACGATGCGCGCATAGAGCGAAGGGGCGGGCGTGAGCGGGCGCGCGGTGGGGATGCCGAGGCGGATGGGGTGGCCGGAGATGTCGAGGCGGCACCCTGCGAGAGGAAGGACATGGCCGTAGTGGTCGGCGGGGATGCGCAGGCGTAAATGTGCGCCGCGAGTTGGAAGCACGATGATACCTTCACGCCAGGGAACACCACTGAGGAGTTCTAGCCCTAGCCACGATGCGCCGTGCAGGGCGGGCAACTGTCGTGTGATGGCAGAGTAGAGCGCGTAGCCGTGATCGGCGGGGAGTTGTCGCCCCTGCACGGGAAAGTGAACGATGACGGATGGAGGTGCGTCAGCGTTAATCGCGGATGCCGGTGTGATGTTGTGCTGGGCGTTGGTGCTCATATTAGTCCTCTTTGTGGTCTTCAAGTGCCTGTG
>JBAVPI010000482.1:0-1673 GCA_049692915.1 Pyrinomonadaceae bacterium | reverse complement strand
AGAATGTGCCGCGGATGCCGGAGGAAAGCGACCTCCCAATTGGCGGTGGCGTGGTTGTAGCAACCTAGAGAGAGTCCGGTTACCGAAAGAATAGCGGTGGCATTGCCATGGTCGGGCATTATTTTCTCCTTTGTAAATTTCAAGAGTAGGTTATGAGGCAAAACGCTCAATAGCGTTGTCGCGGATGCGCGGCATTGTTTGCCTCTTAGGATTCAGATCGCGTTTGCGACTGAAGCGCCGGAGCATTTGAGGTTCAACTCGCTCAGGCATTCGAGCAGCGGCCGTTCGTGTTTGCTGGCTACGGTCACACGATGGGTGTGGGAAACATCCATTCCATCATGCCCGCATGATTGTAGTTGCAGACTGCACCTTCACCTTTGCGCCTGCCGTCTTCTTTCAAGTCAAAGCGGCCCATTCCGGTGGGGTCCACCAAATTGTAAAGCAAGACGAAATCGCTGTGGGGTGCCACCAATTTCCGGCTGGACACCTTGGTCACCCCCGTCGGCCTGGTGGAAGCGGCGTCGGACTCACTGGCGCCGTCAGCGAGCTTGGCGCGCGGGCACCGGTTATCAAACATGACGATGTACCGGGAACCGTCGTTCTCATACGGCAGAGGGTATTCCAATCGCGGCGGGCCTTCGATGACGACGAGGACCTTGCCTCCCGGCTCGCATTTAATGTCCGCTCCCGCCACTGTACCGACCTTGTCGATCTTGCGAACATCCAGTTGACCGTCTGTTCTCTCCAGTCGTAGTTTGTACTTGCTCAGCATTCCTGCTACGGAATAAAGCTTTGCCTTCGAGACGTACAACTCGGTAACCTCAACCGTCGGCTTTTTGAGCTTGATTCGCTTCTCGCGATACACCTTCTTTTCGAGGTCTAACAACAACCGAAATCGCTCGTCGTCCTTACTGGGGTCGTGAATGGACGTCTTCGTGAATGCTGGCTTATCGGCTTCGACGAAAATTCGCTTTGTCTCAATGAGCCGCTCAACCACGACGGTATCTCGTTGGCCGGGCGTAAGTTTTACTATGGTCATCACCAGCGTATGGTCCGGCACACGAATGAACCCAACTTCCCATTTCTTCGTCTGCTTATTCACGCAGCCGACACTCACGCCGGCGACATAAACTGAAGCGGTGATGCCATCGTGATTGAGGGGCATGGTCTTTCTCCTCCAAGTAGATTTTAGAATTCAGTGTAGCCGCCCAGCGGAACGAACGCGGCCCAGTAGTAAGGATCGCGGTAGAGCCCGTTTTGATCGTTGAGTATTTCAATTTGTGCCCGGCGTAGTGCGCCAAGGCTGGAAAGGCCAGCAGTTCGTCGGTAGTGGTGAAACTTGATCATCAACTCCGCGGTGGATTCCGATTCAACTGCCCACTGACTGGCAACGACTAGCGGAACACCGGCTTCCAGAAACACACGTGACATGCCCATCAACCCTTCGCCGTTGTAGTAGTTTTCGCCGCCGGTCTGGCAAGCAGAGAGCACCACAAGTTTCGCGTGCCGCAGCCTTTGTCCAGCCAAATCGCTTGCCATCAAATCGTCCTCGCCATTTGCTGACTCTGAACCATGCTTTTTCGCCAGAACCAGTCGCGACAGCAATGGATGTCGTTCATCTATAATGTAATGGCCCGCGAGGTGGATAACGTTAGCCTCCGGCAGGAATTTTT
>JBAVPI010000481.1:0-3217 GCA_049692915.1 Pyrinomonadaceae bacterium | reverse complement strand
CGCCACGACCGCGCCGCGTGAGGCGAAGAGTCGGCTTAATCGTGATCCTTCACCGGCAGCGTCGGCGATAGCACCGACGGCATTCGTGTTGAGCGAGCCGAAGCGAACGGCCAGCGGCTCGCCCGTCACTTCGCCAATCAGTGCTTGTGTATCTTGTGTAGCTTGTGTAAGAGCGGCGCGTTGCTCCTGCGCAACCCTCAAGAGCGCGACGTGAGAGAAGCGGTTAATCTCAATCTCAATCTCGCGTTTGAGATTTGTGAGGCGGTCTCGCTCGTAGAGCCACCCTGAAGAAACCTCAATACCCTGAAATCGCGCCTCGCGGATGCGGTCAGTTAACTCACGCACGCGCGCCTCAATCCGGCGACTGCTCAGTTGATAAGCGCGCAGGAGCTCAGAGGCGGACGCGCGCTCGCGCTCCGTCATCGCCCGTTTGAACTCCTGCGCTTTGGCTTCGAGGTCTGTCATTGAAAGTCTCTTACTGAGCCAATCTATTACCGGCTAATCAGGCCGGAACGCCTTGCATCCCCGTGCCGGCGTCGAAAGCGTCAAGCAACCCCGCGCCGACATTCTGCGTGTCGAGCTTGCTCTGTTCGCGCTCGTGTTCGGGGTCTCCCCCAAGCTCTTTAATGAGCGTGTTCGACGAGAAGCCGAGCCGCCTCTTTCCTTCCGCGACGGCAACCTTTTCCTTTTCGTCGCCGGGGAGCGGGTCGGGCCAGTTGAGTTTGACCGTTGCGTCTTTCACGCCGCCGATGGTCAGGAGGGCGCGCACGCACTCGATAATCATGCGCCCGTACCGCAGTTGCTTTTTCGCGGTCTTGTCGAGGAGCGGGCCGTACAGGATGCGCAACGCGACGCCTGACAGCATTCCCGTCGTCTCCACCTTGCCCGTCGCCACTTCCGGCACGCCCGACATCTCCGCTAACCCCTCACGCAAAACCTTGCGCAGAGACAAGGCCGTCGAGATGTCATTGCTCATCTCAAGCAGGCCGATTTCCGCCGACACTTGATTGCCCGTCGGCTTGAGGAAGAGCATGCCGTCCGTGCCCCACTCCAAATCCTGTTTCTTCAAATTCTTGGCGTAGGGTTTCGGGCTTGAGTGAATGCGAACGATCTTCCCGCACATCGAATCGAGGCGGGAGATGTACGCGATGATCTGCAGAATGTGCTCCGTCAAATCGGGCTTGCCGTAAGTACATTTCGGGTTGGGGAGATTCTTCGCGTGGAAGACGGGCGGGAAAGAATAGTTCCACGTCACGCTTGTGCCCGTCGGCGTCCACACCTTGCCGCCATCGGCTGAGGTGTACTGGTCAATCTGCCACGACTTACCGTCCACGGCGCGCGTCGTCTCTTCTTTGAAGAGCGATTCCTTGCCGCTCGCGTCCGGCACTTTGTAAGAGCAACGGAATTGCACGACGCGCGAAACGTCGTGCGGGTCTGTGACGATCTCATACGTGTTCGGGTCGCCGACGGTGACGCGCGGGGAGCCGTCCGGCTCGATATTGATTTTCAGATATGCGTCGCCGCACACCGCCGCGTCCTGCGCCATCTCCTGAAACTCTTCGTCGCGCTGCGACTGCGGCCAGACGTGTTCTAAATACTCCTCGCCCCTCTTATCTTCGTCGCTCCCCACGGAGACGACGAGCGGTTGACCGAAGAGAAACGAGACGCCCTTATCAACGATGATTTCCGGGTAGCCGATAGAGACGTTATCGTCCGGCTCGCCGGGTTTGACGCTCAGTTGCTTCGGAATCAAGCCGGAGTAGAACGCGAAGGCGCGGGCGATCATCGTCTGACGCGTGAGGCGCTGGACTTGCTCCAGCGCCTTCTCGCGCGCGCCGCCGAAGAGACCGCGAATCGAATTTAGAACCTGCTGTAAATAATCGTTCATCAAAATTCTCCTGTTATCCCTGCTCTTACCAGAGCGACTGACCGTGTTCGGCTTCGCCCGCTAAACGACGCTCGATTGCCTCGCGCATCAACGCGCGCGCAATCACCGTGTCGTCGTGCATTCCGCGCGGCGCGCTGTAGGAGACGCGCCCCGTCGAGGCATTGCGCTTCGACTCGTAAGCCTCTAATTCAATCGTGCCTACAGCGTCGTCAATGAATTCAAACGGCTCGTTTTCGAGCGTCAGGGCGAGCGACTGAATGAGCGGCGGCTTTGATTGCCCCGTCGTCTCAAAGCCGGAGAGCGGCAGGCCCGCCGATTGCAACGCTTCCAAGTTCGGCGAGCCGATAGAGTTCGTCTCCATCAACCCGAAACCGACGCCCCACTTGCCGCAAAGCTCCGTGATCCGCTCGCGCTGGAAAGACCATCCGATTTGATTGAATCGAACTAACTCCAACTCTCTACGGCACTCGACGCACCCGACGGACAGCGCCGTGAAATCATCCTTTTGTCCCCAATCGCCGCCGAGCACTTTGTTATGTCCGGCATGATCGGCGGGGACGGTCAACACCTTCGTTAATTTCGCGAGGATGTTGCGGAAGACGCTGCCGGCGTTGGCGAGAAACTGCGCAAGATATTCCTGTTGAAAAGTGTCGGACGGGAGTTCGAGCCGGGCGTCTTCTATTTCCGACGCGGCGATGTAAGGGTTGCTTGCGGTCGGAAGCTGAAAGGAACGCCAAATCTTTTGCAGCGCATCCATGCCGCGCGTGAAGAGTTTGAAAAAGAAGTTGCGGCCCTTCGGCGTGGAGAAAAAGCAGGCGTCGCCGATGAAGTCGGCGAGCGTCGGGCGAATCTCTTCCTGCCACTGTGTTTCGAGGTTCGCGGCCATCGCCGCTTCGTCAATCCCGACGCGCTTATATTTGCGACCGCGCGCGACCGTGCCGGAATCGAGAGACCAGCATTCGATAATGCCGCCGCCGTAGAGCTTGATTCGCTTCTGTTGAGTGTCTTTCTTGAGAATGATCGGCTCAAGCAATCTCTCGAACTCGTCCCAGACTTCGAGCAGGAGCTTGTAGGTTGGCGCGAACCACGCGACGGGGAAGCCACGCAAGGCAGGTTGAATCAGCCAACCCGTGCCGAAGGTCGTTTTGCCGAAGCGACGCCCGCACGCGAGCACATTGAAGCGAGCGAGGCGGTCTATCACCTGTTGTTGACCGGGATGTCGTGTCGGCAAGATAAGACGCACGTCACTCCGCAAGCGGCTTTTTGTCTTCATACGCGACCGTAATTTTCACTTCGGAGGGCGGCTCGTCGTCTTTCGCGCGGCTGGCA
>JBAVPI010000480.1:0-1790 GCA_049692915.1 Pyrinomonadaceae bacterium | reverse complement strand
GTTCAGGAAGCGTGCGACGAATCGCTCGACCTCGACGGGGCGCAGACGGCTCGCGTCGAAGGTCGCCGTCCATGTCAGACCCGCGGGCATCAACTCGAACGTGAGCGCGAGATCGCACGCGCATTCGGGCAGTTCGGCATGAATGTTCTTGAGCCGCAGCGACGTGCTGAAGACCTGTGCGCCGTCGTCATCCCCCAAGTCTTCGAGCAGCAGGCGGAAAGGGTAACGCTGATTGGCATACGCTTCGACGAGTGTCGCGCGCACGTTGAGGAGAAATTGCCGGAAGGTTAGCCCGTCGCCGACTTCATCAACGATGGCGAGGACATTGGGCGTTTGGCGCTCGCCCCCGTCGCCCCCGTCATTGAGCCGCGCCGGACTCGCGACGACCACCACCGGATTGCCCGTGTGCCTGTAGAGGCAGACCTTGAGAGCCGCCATCAGGGTTGTGTAGATGAGGAACTGGTTGCCGCCGGTCAACGCCAGCAGCCCTTGCCTGATCTCTTCCGGCAAGTCTCCGCTCACCTCACCCGTCCCGTCTGTCGGCGGCGGCGGGACGGCGGCGGGCAGTCTGCCGTCGGCGTGGCCGGAGAGACGCGCGAGCCGACCCGTCCAGTAATCCTTCTCCCGCATCAACTCGCGGTCGAAGATCAAATCGTCGGGGTTAGCGTTCGTCGTTTCCATCCCTGTTGACACGGTGTCCGTCATATCCTTGTCCTTGCTTCGGGCCGCGTCTATCGCGCCTCGGCCTCGAAGACAAACTCGCCGTCCCCATCTTCCAGTTGGACGACCTGTGAGACGGGCGCGCGGGTCTGCCCCGGCAGTTCGAGATCGAGCAGGCGCATGTCGGGCGCGGCGACCACCTGTTCAAGGATGGCCTTGAAATGTTCCAGCAGGCGGTCGGCGCGGGCTTCGTCGAGATAGTCGGCGTTGTAGACGAGCACGCCGCCAAGCCCTTCGTCGTCCTCTTTCAAGATGAGACTCAAATCGTATTCGACCTCGGCGTCCACCATCTCGACGGGCGTGATCGTCAGGTTCGGCAGCCGCAGCGTGCTCATCGGCGCATTGTTGAAGGTGAAGGTCACTTGCACGAGCGGCGCGCGCCCGACGTTGCGCTCCTGCCGCAGTGTTTGAACGAGCCGCTCGAAGGGCACATCCTGATGCGCATAAGCGCCGAGAGCGACCGTGCGCACGCGTCGCAGCAATTCGCGGAAAGTCGGGTCGCCGCCCATCTCCGTGGACATCACGAGCAGGTTGACGAAAAAACCGAGCAGCCCCTCGACCTCTGCGCGGCGGCGGTTGGCGATGGGGATGCCGACGGGTATCCGCTCCTGCCCGATGTGGCGATAGAGAAGTGTCTGGTAGGCGGCCAGCAGCGTCATGAAGAGCGTCACGCCTTCGCTTCGACTCAACTCCGCGAGCCTTTGGCGCAACTCGCGCGGGAGTCTTACGACGCGGCGACCACACCTGATCGCACCGCCCGCCGCGCGGGCCGTCTGCCCGTGCAGACGCAAGTGACGGGGCGCGTCCTTAAGTTGCTCGCGCCAGTAGGCGAGGTGCGGTTCGAGTGCTTCGTCACCCATCGTCTCTCTCTGCCAGACGGCGTAATCGGCATACTGTATCGAGAGTTCGGAGAGCGGCGAGGGAAGGCCGCGCGTGAACGACTCGTAGAGCGTCCCCAGCTCGCGCACGAGGATGCCGGTTGACCAGCCGTCCGTGGCGATGTGGTGCATCGTCAGCAAGACGACGTGCTCGCCCGCCCTGTCGCGCAGCAGCGTGACGCGCAGCAGCAG
>JBAVPI010000479.1:0-4755 GCA_049692915.1 Pyrinomonadaceae bacterium | reverse complement strand
GGCGGCGCGCACCAGCACGCGCCCGCGTTGCGCCGCTGGCGCGGGCACGTCCGCCACCTTCACTTCACCCGTCTTACGATTTTGCAGAATTTGTTTCATGCGAGCAGGCCCGACACGCGCCACTCAATTTAGCGATTCACTCAGAGCCTGAGCAGAAGATCGAGCAACACGACCACCACAGCCGTCGCGAACACGACGAGGAGGACGACGTGCGACCGCTTGAGCACATAGCGGCGACACGCGCGGCATTTAATCCCCATACCCTTCAAGGGTCGGGCGCAGTACGGACATTTGGTCATCTTCTTTCAGGAAGCGGTCGTGCCGCCAACATGCCACGAATAATTGATGTCATCAAGTCTCAGGCGTCGGGCTGCGCCGGTCGGGGGGCGGCGAGCGTGTGTGCTATAGTTTCGCACGCATTATACTTCAAACTCATCGCCGTTGAACTCTAAGATGAGTACAACCTTGTGTTATTAAGAAGATATTGAGCATGGGTATCATTCAGAGTTTGCTTGGTAAACTCGGCTTAGAGAGCTACGCCGAATCGCGTCGCCCCGTTCGTGTTTTTTTGCTCGACGACGACGTGCTGCGTCACGAGTGGTTCGCCAAACGCTTCAAAAAAGATCATCTCGACGTAGCCGTCGAGCCTCTGCACGCCATCGAACTGCTCGAAGCCAATCGCTACGACGCGGTCTTTCTCGACCACGATTTGTTGCCGGAGCACTACCACTCGGACGTGCTCGACGACGAAAGAACCGGCTACGCCGTCGCGCGTTGGCTGGCCTCGCGTCCAGACCGCCAGTCGTCCTCGCACATCATCGTCCACACGCGCAACGCCGACGGCGCGCTCCGCATGGTCGAACTACTGCGACGCGCCGGACGACAGGCCGAGCACGTCCCCTTTCACCTGCTCGCGTCGAAGATTAAGAACTACTGGCACAGGTAAACCCCTCGGAAAGCGATGCACGCGAAAATGAACAGACTACGTTTCCCCCACGCCCTGCTTCTCCGCCTGCTTCTCTGTGTGATGCTTCTTCTCGATGTCGCGACAATCTTTGCACAGACGGGCGGCGGGGCGACGGCGGGCGTCCGACCGGCAAGCAATCCTTTCGATGCCCCCGTTAAAACGCTGCTGGCCCGCTCTGAAATCAAGGCGGCCTTCGACCACATCGAGAAGAATCGCGACTCCATCCTGAAAGAGTGGATCGCGCTCACGGAAATCAACGCGCCCTCCGGCAAAGAGCGCGAGCGCGCCGCCTTCATCGAGCGACTGCTGCGCGGCTACAAGTCGCTCGACGTGCGGAGCGACGCGGCGGGCAACCTCATCGCCGTGCGCAAAGGCACTGCGCCGGGCCAGCCCACGGTCGTCCTCGACGCGCACATGGACACGGTCTTTCAGGAAGGATTGAAGATTAAGGCTGAGATTCGCGACGGGAAAATTTACGCGCCCGGCGTCGGCGACGATACCCGCAACATCGAGGCGCTGCTCGCGACCATCCGCGCGCTCGACGCGGCGAACGTCAAAACGAGAGGCGACCTCATCTTTCTTTTCACAGTCGAAGAAGAGACCAGCTTTCGCGGCGTCCACGAATTCGTCAACGCTAATAAGGAAAGCATCGGCCATTACATCGCGCTCGACGGAGGTTACGAGGGATTCACTTACGGCGGCATTGGTATCAACTGGTATCGTCATCACTTCGTCGGCCCCGGCGGTCATACGCGCTCGCGCACTCCGCCCTACTCCGCGACGCTCCCGCTCGCTCGCGCCATCGCGCGCATCTACGAACTGCCTCTGCCGTCGAACCCACCGACGAACCTGAACATCGGCATGCTCGGCGGCTCGGAGGTAGTCAACGCGAAGGCCGCGGATGCGTGGTTCACCGTTGACCTGCGCTCCACGAGCAACGAGATTGTCGCCGACCTTGAAAAGAAAATCGCCGTCATCGTCAAGGAAGAGGCCGCGCGCGAGCATGCGACGGTCAGGACGGAACAACTCTCTTCGACGCCCGCGGCGCAGATTCCCGGCCACCGCGAATCGCCGCTCGTCAAAACCGCCGAAGCAGTCCATGCCGCTTTAGGCTTCGAGCCTTCAATCGGCATCACGGGGTCGAATAACGGAAACGTCGCGCTGCTCGCGGGCATCTCCGCTATCTCGACGGGCGCTGCTCCCTGCGGCGACTCGCACGCACTCACGGAATACTGCGAGATCGAGCCGATTTACAAGGGCATCGAGAAAGTGTTGACGCTCGGCGTCGCAATGGCGGGGATAAGCGAGCGTTAAGAACGGCGCGAGGCCGCGACTCATAAGTCACTTCGGCCTTAATACCGCTTAATAAACTCGGCTTTCATCTTCGGAGACACGATTTCCGGCCCTCGCGTTACGATGGAAGGCATTTCACTCGCGATGGAAGATTCTGCTTTCGTGCTGGAAGACTTTTCCGTCGCGATGGAAGGCTTTTTCGTTACGACTCAAAGCTTTTGTTTCGCGATGGAAAGCTTTTCTTTCGCGACTTAAAGCTTTTCTTTCGCGAGTCAAAGCTTTATTTCTGCGATTGAAGGCTTATGAATCGCAAGGTTAAAGCTTTGAGTCGCGAGTGAAGGCTTTAATCTTGCGACTGAAAGCTTATTAACCGTGACGGAAAAGTCGAAACTTGCAATGTCGTGCGTTGAAATCACCGCTTAAGGATTCTACCGCGCGTGCGTCAAGCCCGTCTCAAGCGAGAACGACGCGAAACCCACGGTTCACGCGTCGTCCCTTATTCATTCCCGCATTAAACAACGAAGTCCGCAACCGGCGATTGCTTCATCGCTTTGGTTTCTTCCCCGTCAACTTCGATAAGCCGAGCGCGCCGAGAACAACGGCCAGTTTCCCGAAGCTGAATGCGCGCTTGCTGCCTGCGCCGCCCTTGTTCATTGGCGAAACGCGCCCGCGAGCAGCCTTCGTACCCTTAGCGCCCTTCTCATTGCCGACGCCTTTTGACGGCGCGGCGTCGCTGCCCTTCGCGTGCCCTTTGCCCGACGCGTCCTTTCCTTCGTCGGGATTCTTCTCGCCCTTCTCTTTGGCGTCGGGCGCGTCGCGCTTCGCCATCTCGTCCTCGACAACCGAGTTGATTTCTCCGCCGATGAGAATGGCCGCGCCGGTGAAGTAAAACCAGAGCATCAGGATGATGACCGCGCCGAGCGATCCATACGTCGCGCTGTAGGAGTTGAAGTAGCTGAGATAGGCTTTGAAGCCGAAGGAGACGAGCAACCAGAGCGTGACGCCGATGAGAGCACCGGGCGTGATCCACTTCCAGTCCTGATCTTCGAGGTCGGGCGCGAAATAGTAGATGAGTGCGAAGCCCGCGAGCACGAAGCCGAGCACGGCGGGCCACTGTAAGATTTTCCAAGCGAGTTCAAACGCCGCGCCGAGTCCGAACTTCACCGCCACCACGTCGGCGAGGTCGTAACCTTTGAGCACGAGCACGAGCGCGGCGATAATCAGTAAAGCGAGCGCGAGCGTCAGCCCGACGGCGACGGCGCGCACCTTCCACCAAGACCTCGTCTCCTTGACATCGTATGCGACGTTCAAAGACTCGCAGATCGCGCCCATGCCGTTCGACGCTGCCCACAAAGCGGCGAGGATGCCGAACGATAGTTTGCCGCCGCCGCTGTTCGTGCTCACCTCGCGCATCGTGTCGCTGATGAGTTGCGACGCAGAGCCGGGCAGCACCTGCGCGAGATAGTTAAAGAGGGCGTGGCGCATCCCCGTGCCGGAGCCGAGCAGGATGCCGATGACGGTCGTCAGGAAAAGCAGCAGCGGAAACAGCGCGAGCAGAAAATAGTAAGAGAGTTGTGCCGCGCGACCGAGAACTTCGTCCTCCTCCATCTCGGCCCAGACACGCTTCGCTAAATCGCTCCAACTCAATCCGCCCAAACTAACAGCAGCAATCATCGTCGGTCTCCCTCCTTGCTTAAAACTCTCTCGCCTTCCGAAGCTCCGGCTATTTGACGAGCGTGCCCGTTCGCCTCCAACGCGTGTTGTAGAAAAAGTCTGCGAGCACGTTGAAGGGGAAAGGCTGCTCGCTTCGCTCCATGCTCTCGTCGAAAGACCAGTAAACGAACATCGCGCGACCGAAGATCGCGTCGCGCGGGACGAAACCCCAGTAACGACTGTCCTGACTATTTTCGCGGTTGTCGCCGAATACGAGATAATGGCCCGCGGGGATGTCGAACTCGATCTCTTCGGTCGAAAAACGCGGCATGCCCCTGAGCGACTTCGGGAGCCAGTAGACGACGTAAGGATTATCGTCCGCACGCTTCGGCGCGTGCTCGTTGATGAGCGGCTCGCCGCGCTCGTCTTTGAGCGGCGCGCCCTTTTCGTCTCCGCTCGTCGTCAGGTCGTCCGCATTCGGCGGGTTTATCGCCGCTACCTTCTGCTCTTTGAGCAACTGCCCGTTGACGTAAATGTCAGTGCCGCGCACTTCGATGTGCTCGCCCGGCAGACCGATGACGCGCTTCACATAGTTTGTGCTGTAGGGCGTGTTGTCGGGCGCGGTGTCGTCCACCTCGTCGTGCTTAAGAAACTGCGGAGAGTCGAACTTGCCCGGATACTTGAAGACGATGATGTCGCCGCGTTTGATGTCGCGTTGCGGGAGAAAGAAGACGGGCGGCCCCGGCGCAAAGATGAATTTGTTGACGAGCAGGTGATCGCCGATGAGGAGATTGTTCTCCATCGAGCCAGTTGGGATCTTGAATGCCTGTACGACGAACGTC
>JBAVPI010000478.1:0-18256 GCA_049692915.1 Pyrinomonadaceae bacterium | reverse complement strand
ACTTCTGGGAATCGGGCCGGGCGGGGAGGTGTTGGAACACGAAAAGCCCGCGCACGTCTCACCTCTCAAACTGATGGAGAGAGCCTCCGAGTTGGGGGGCGGTCTGAAGTGGGTCGTTGACGGCGATGATTCATTAAATATGTTAATCGTGGAAGGAGCTAAACGGGCCGGATGCCGGCTCGTCGAATGCTCGCCTGAAAAAGATGAGCCGGAAGAGGATGAATGGATGATCACCCCGTTCGAGACTCTGGCGCGGAGCGTGGCCGAGTTGGGGTGGGCACAACAGAGGAAGGGGACGCAGGTCGGCGCGGGCGAGTTGCGCGCATGCTATGTTCGCGCGTCCGATGCGGAGTTGAAAAGAGATGTCACGGGCCGAGGTTAAGACTGAAAGCGCGCACACGCCCTTTGTCATCGAAACGATGTCCGAGCACGATCTGTTGGATGTCGTGGAGATAGAGGAGGCGAGCGGCCTGAGTTTATGGGGATGGGACGCCTATCGCGAAGAGCTTGTCCGCGCGGAATCAATCATGCTCGTCGCACGCGGGCAGGGCTTTGACGCGCCGGAAGTAGCGGGCTTCATCGCGTCGCGCGTCGGCGCGGGCGAATTGCACGTCAATAACGTGGGCGTGCGTGAAGAGTACAGGCGACGTGGCATCGGCGCGGCGTTGCTCAAGGAGGCGGTACATCTCGGTCAACTCTCCGGCGCGCAAGGGGCTGTGTTGGAGGTGCGCGCGGGCAATCACGCGGCTCAGGCGCTCTACAGGCGTCTGGGTTTCGGCGTCGCGGGCAGACGGCGGCAGTACTACCGGAATCCGACGGAGGATGCGCTCGTGATGTCGCTCGGCTTCGACACGACGGCTTGATTCGCCCGCATGATTTAGGCTACCATTTTCGCAACCGCAGGCAGGCGCAACGCTTCGTTCCTACGATACGGGAACCCAAGCGCGACGTAGGGATTTTAACCCAAGCATCTGAAAGGAGAATTCCCCGTGATGGAAATGACGAACACGGACAGTCTGAGAGAGCATCTCATGTTGAGCGATCCGGAGTTCCGGGAACTGGCACGCGAGCACGGACGTTACGAGCAACGTCTGGGCGAATTGTCGGCGCTCGCTTTCCCGAGCGATGAAGAGCAATTAGAAGAAGTTACTCTGAAGAAGAAGAAGCTGGCCGTCAAAGATCAGATGCAGGAAATCATGTTGCGCCACTAGAAGTCGGAGCAGACGGCTCACAGACGGTCGGCGTGCGACAGTACGAATTTTTAAACGAACTCCACGGCGGAGTGACGAGACGGGGGCCACGGCTCAACTTATTTGAGCGCCCCCGTTTCCTTATCGCGGGGCTTACGGGTGACAGGACTTTAATCGGGTGAGGGTTTAAGAACATGGTGGTCAGAGATGCTCTTCCGTGGGTGTTGACTCCGCTCTCGGCGGCGGCCCTCGCCGCTCTCTTCGGCTTCTGGTGGGTGGCCGTCCCGCTGTTGTTGCTCACGGCCTTCATGGTCTATTTCTTTCGAGACCCGCGCCGCACCATCCCGGATGACGAAAGCGTGGTGGTCGCGCCGGCGGACGGCCGGATCACACGCGTCGAAAAACTCTCGCCCGAAGACCCTCTCTCTCCCACGGTAGTGAGCATTTTTCTCTCCCCGTTCGACGTGCATATCAACCGCGCGCCCATCGCCGGAGAAGTCACAGACGTGACGTACACGAGCGGAAAATTTCTGATCGCCACGCGCAACGAGGCGAGTCTCGTCAACGAGCAGAACTCTCTGACCATACGCGGGGAGCATATGACAATCGTGTGCAAACAGATTGCGGGTGTGTTGGCGAGGCGCATCGTCTGCTGGAAGAGACGCGGCGATACGTTGGCCTTAGGCGAGCGTTTCGGTCTGATCAAATTCGGCTCTCGCACGGATTTGGTCTTGCCTCCGCAGGTGGAGATAATGCTGGGCGTGGGCGAGCGCGTCAGCGGCGGCGTAAGCATCATCGGGAGGATCAGCGATGTCGGGGAAAGCCATGCTTGAAGAGGCGGAAGAAGCACAGGAGAAGGCGACCCGGCATGGCATCAGAAAGGGGCTGTATCTACTGCCCTCTGCCTTCACCGCGGCAAACATAGGGATGGGGTATTACGCCGTCATGGGGGCATTGAGAGGCTTCCAACTGCTTAACGGCGGGACGGAATCAGAGCTGCTGCGGGCGACGATCCACTTCGATAACGCTTCGAGGGCCATCGGCTGGGCGATCCTGTTCGACACGCTCGACGGGCGCATCGCGCGCCTGACCAAGACCACGACCGAGATCGGCGTGCAATTTGATTCAATTGCGGACGTGCTCACCTTCGGCATCGCGCCGGCGGTGCTCGTCTATGCGTGGGGATACGGTGCGACCTTCGCAGACGGCAGCGATCTACACAAACTCGGTTGGTTTCTCTCCTTTATGTTTCTCATCTGCGGGGCCTTCCGTCTGGCACGCTTTAACGTACAGGCCACGAGACCGCGCACACTGGCCGAAGGCACGGCCAAGGTGGACAAAAAAAGTTTTATAGGTCTGCCGATTCCTGCCGCCGCGGGCCTCCTTGCGGCAATCGTTCATCTGGCACCGACTCCCCTAGCACGTTACGGTGGCGATTTGCCCTCCATCTACACGGGGCTGTTGATGGCTCTGATAGCCATCCTCTCGGCTTTGATGGTGAGCACTCTGCGCTACTCCAGTTTCAAAACCATAGGGGCGGGGAAGCGCAGCACCATGAAGGCAATGATTATCATCGCGGCGATGGGCATGTTGATCTGGCTATACTCTCGATACGTGCTGTTATTTATCGTCGCGGCATATGTGTCGCACGGAATTCTCTTGCGACTCTGGTCATCTCTACGTTCAAGGACTAGCCAGACAAGCGACGAAGAGCCGTGAGGTTTGTACGCACATACTGCTTTCATTCAACACGTCACGGGATGGCGGATAAAGTATCCGTGTAGGCCACCAGTCCCTTCCGTGTGGTAAGCAGCAGCAGATGACCCGCGAGCAAAGGTGATGCGTCGGTATTCTCATCTTCCCCTGTGGGAATACTATTGAGCTTTTTTCCATCCCGCACATCGAGCACTACGGATTCGTCGCCGGCGAGCGGGGTAATCAGTATGCAATCTCCGACAAGGAGTGGGCGCGCTGTAGCCCGACCTGCCAGTTGACGCTTCCATAATTTTTTACCTCTTCGATACGACAGGTTATAAACAAAATTATCTAAAGAATTAACAATCAACCCTGATGCGGTCGGGACGATAGATTGAACACCGCCTCCGGTGCGAACTTTCCAGCGTAAGAGGTGCTGACCCGCATCGAGCGCATAGATAAACCCTTCACCTGTGCCTATAAATATTTTTTCGTCCGGTAAAACCGCCACAGCGCGGATGTCGCCCTCCGTCTGATAACGCCAGAAGGTGTTGCCCGTTAATGTTTCAACGATTAACAGATTGCCGCTTTCGTCGCCAATAAACAGGTGATTGTTAAATAAGACCGGATGACCGCTGAAGGCCAGATGATATTGCTTGGCCCATAATAATTCACCCGTCTGTTTACGCACGGCGTATAGACGCCCGTCCTTGGTTCCACCAAAGAGCGTGGTATCGTTTGAAACCAGAGCGCCGTAGATAGGGGAGGGGAGCATGCGCATCCAGAGTGTGACGCCGCTTCGACTCCCAATCGCCCTTAACGTGCCGATGGTTCGTTGAATCGATGATTCGATGCCTTTGGTTTCCGAGGCAATATAGACACCCTGTTCGTCTGAGGTCGGGGCGGCTGAGAAAATCCCGCCGATTTCCGCGCTCCAGTTCAGATTGCCGTCACTCGCATCGAGTGAGTAGAGCGTGCCGCTGGAAAGTGTCAGATAAATGCTCTCTTTACTGACAGTCGGGGTAAGATTGGTAGTTCCGACGGCTTGATGTCTCCACTTTTCGATCAAAGGCCTTGAGAGCACAATTTGTGCGTATGTCACGGAAGTTGAAAGAATCAGGAATAATATCGCCATCCCGTATGAAAAAAAGCGACATTGTTTACAAAAGAATCTCGACATCGTAAGTTATCACTCGTGAATTCCGACTAAGACCTTTTGACCGGCGGCATCAATAAATTGTAAAAATGCAGAATCCCTTTAAAAGGAGCCACTTATTTGAATTCGACGCAAACACATTCAACCGTGCTGATACTGGATTTCGGCTCACAATACACGCAACTGATAGCTCGACGTGTTCGTGAAGCCGGAGTTTATTGTGAAATTCTCCCATATAATACGCCCGCCGATAAAATTCTCGCATTAAATCCGCGTGGATTAATTTTATCAGGAGGCCCGGCCTCCGTATATGATGCGGATGCGCCGCTTCCTGCTTCCGAGGTGTTGGAAATTGTTGACTGTCCGATCTTAGGTATATGTTACGGCCTGCAATTAATAGCCTTTAAGCTCGGAGGTGCAGTCCGTACATCTACCCGAAGGGAATACGGACATGCCCGACTGGAAATTTTAGCGCTTGAAAGTCCTTTATTTAAAGGTGTTCCCGCGGAAATTGACGTGTGGATGAGTCACGGGGATGACGTTTTAGAAATTCCGTCCGGATTCCGCTTAACTGCTCAAAGCGGTGGAGTGCTTAGCGCTATGGAAGACTTAAGCAAGCGCATATACGCCCTACAGTTTCACCCGGAGGTCGCCCATACGGCTTTTGGCGGACAGATCATCCAAAATTTTCTGATAAATATTTGCCGGCTCGAACCGGACTGGTCTCCGCGCTCAATCATCTCTGAACAGATCGAAAAAATTCAAGCGGCTGTGGGCGAAGGTTCTGCGATCTGCGGCCTCTCTGGGGGGGTGGATTCCGCCGTCGCAGCCGCTCTGGTGCAACGCGCGATAGGCGAGCGTCAGACCTGTATTTTTGTTGATACAGGTCTTTTACGTGAGGGGGAATTCGACTCAACTTGCGAACTGTTCAAACGACAAATGAATTTGAAAGTGGTTGGCGTCAACGCCGCCGACAAATTCCTTGAAGCTTTGAAGGGTGTTAGTGATCCGGAGAGAAAACGTAAAATAATCGGGAGGGTTTTTATAGAGGTATTTGAAGAGGAGGCACGCCGCCTCGGAACTGTAGAGTATTTGGTGCAGGGAACTCTCTACCCGGATGTGATTGAATCGGTCTCAGTACGCGGCCCTTCAGCTGTTATAAAAAGCCATCACAACGTCGGTGGTTTACCGGAACAGATGAATTTGAAACTGTTAGAACCTTTACGTGATCTCTTTAAAGACGAAGTGCGTGTTCTGGGCCGGGAGTTGGGAGTCCCTGAGGAGATTTTAAGGCGACATCCTTTTCCGGGGCCGGGCTTAGCCGTCAGAATAATCGGCGAGGTGAGGTCTAGGGATTTAGAGTTGTTAAGAGCGGCAGACCGTATTTTAGAAGAGGAATTAACTTTGAACGACCTCTATCAAAGCGTCTGGCAAGCATTTCCAGTCCTTCTTCCGGTCTCGACTGTGGGAGTGATGGGTGACATGAGGACTTACGAACAGGTGATTGCCCTGAGAGTGGTCACGAGTGTTGACGGAATGACGGCGGACTGGGCGCATCTTCCACATCACGTCCTCGGGCGGATTTCGACTCGCATTGTATCGGAAGTGAGCGGAATTAATAGAGTAGTCTATGATATCAGTTCAAAACCACCGAGCACCATTGAATGGGAATAGAAGTGGATGCGTTGAATATCGAGGACTATCTCTAAACTTAACGCCAATTAAATCTTAAAGCCTTCGCTTAATCTCTTAAGTCAATGCTTTAATGTCCGTCGCAAAGCCGTAGGCGTGCAGCAAAGGAATTTTAGAAGAGCGGGACATAGGTAATTTAAATTGCCAGAGGCGCGTTTAATTGTCATGAGAGGGAAGCACGTCGAAAAATATATTTTGGGAGCGGTGTTACCGTATCTGTTGCTGGCTCTGGTGATACTGTCTTCAATGCTGGTTACACAGCAGAGCGCCAGATTTGCAGAGATTATCGGCGGCGCACGTGCGCCATGGGATTTATTGTTTGATGTCCTGCTCTCTTTATTGCCAAATATATTGGTTTTCACTTTGCCGATGGCGATGCTGGTAGGGACGGCCACGGGTTTCAGTAGATTAGGAAGCGATAGTGAATTAACCGCGATGCGTGCCGCGGGGATAGGTACATGGCGAATTCTCGTGCCTGTTTTGGGTTTGGGGCTAGTCGTCAGTATTCTCACGCTTTACACCGGATTTGAATTGGCGCCGCCCGCCGCACAAAATTTAAAAGAGGCAGGGATGCGCGCCGCTTTATACCGCTTGGAATCACCTGTAGAACCGGGCAGTTTTAATACAGAGCTTTCGGGTAAGGTGATCTACGTTCGTGGTGGAGACGATTCACAGGGAATTTGGGAAAATGTCTTCATCTACTGGCAAGAGCCAAACAAAGCCATGCGTCTGATAACGTCTCGGTCGGGCCGCATTGACGTATCAGGGGAGCGTAGCGAGTTATTACTCACTGATGCGGTCGTGACCACTTTCCTGTCCGGTGGGCCTGAAACAATCACGCGCGGGGCGGAAGTCACTACAGAGCGGTCTGACCAACTACGTGTGCGGGACGACCGGCTCAACTCATCACGCCAAGACCTTCTAAAGAAACTACAGGAACGTCAACTTGAGCCGGATGAAATGGGTTGGCGACAATTAATTGAACAGTCCCGCAAATCTAACGACCCCAAGCAGAGACGAATCGTCGAGGTCGCACTCAACAAAAGATTGTCTCTATGCCTATCACCGCTGATCTTTGCTTTTTTTGGAGTCGGAATAGGTTTGCATATGCGACGCGGGGGGCGTGCACTGGGGGTGGGAATTTCTATAGGGGTAATGCTTGTCTATTATCTGGTATCTCTGGCGGGAGAGCAATTGGGACGCACAGGACAGGTATCTCCTGTGGTGGGCGCTTGGTCTGCGTTCGGCGTGGCCCTGTTGGCAGGTTTTCTGCTAATCATCAACAAATGGGGTAATTTGAATGGACATAAATTTATCGTCGCGTTCAAACCTAAAGGTCAAACTTATGTAGCCAAGCCGAAGGAGGGAAGACGACGCATCGGGTCAATAGGCCTTCTCGATAAGAGCATCTTTAAAACATTGTCCCAGTATTTTGTCAGCACGTTTGTAGTAATGATCTTTGTATTCTTCATTTTTACGATCTTTGAGATGTTACGTTTTATCACCTGGACGGCATCCGGATTGAGCTTATTTCTACGCTACATGCTCTTCCTCTTACCTCTGGTATGTGTCTCCGTGGCTCCTCTGGCAACATTGATTGCCGTCTTGATCACATTTGCTCTGCTGGTACGTCGGAGTGAGGCGATAGCTTGGTGGGCAAGTGGTCAGAGCGCGTATCGTTTAGTGCTGCCGGCGATCATCTTTGCCATGATTGTCGGCGCGACGCAATGGCAATTTCAGGAGAAGATTCTGCCGGCGGCTAATCGCAGACAGAACGCTTTACGATCAGTCATACGTTCGCGCGGCTCAATGACTGCCACCGCTTTGACAAACAGGCAGAGATGGCTGGCAACCCCAAATAGCGAGAGACTCTATTCATATGTGCCCGCACAGGAAGCCGGAGTTCTAGACTCACCCGTGATCTATGAATTTGACTCCGAGGGAGTGCATTTGAGCCGCATTATTGTTGGTGAGAATGCTTCATGGAAGACCTCCATGGTCATGAACGTGAGTAACCCGAAGGTCATTGAGTTCAGTGACACCGACATCAAACTCAAGCAGCCGGAGCAAAACTTATCCTTGGACGGAACTGACGAGAATTACTTTTTAAAGCCACCGCTTAATAAACCCGCGGAATCCGCGGCGGCGGAATTAAGAGATTACTTAAGAACGCTTAACGGTCAGGAGGATGACTCGCTCAAAGCCACCCTCTCCGTCGCTCTGGAGCGCAAGATGTCCGACCCCTTTGCGCCGCTCGTCATGACTTTTATAGGGATCCCGCTCGCGCTGGCTTTCGGGAGGCGTGGTGCGCTGGCCGCGCTTTTCGTCGCGGTTTTTGTAGGACTGTTATTCTGGGCGGCAACGAGCGGTCTACAGCAATTAGGAGTCAACGGGATGCTCTCCGCGAAACTTGCGGCTTGGGGGCCTCCCGCTATTTTCACTTCAATCGGGATCTACCTGTTGACCCGCTCGCATACTTAAGGAAACCTCTGGCCCTCTTGGCCCTCTAAGTGCCGGTCTCCCAACTCGACAGGTATTCGACCTGCTCGGATGACAGAGTATCAATGCCAACTCCCAGAGACTTCAGCTTGAGACCAGCGATCTCCGTGTCAACTTCCTCTGGCAGCATATGGACTCCGGGACTCAGTTTCCCCTTATTTTTAACGAGATACTCGACCGAAAGCGCCTGATTGGCAAAGCTCATATCCATCACGCTGGCAGGGTGTCCCTCAGCCGCGGCCAGATTAATCAGCCGTCCTTCGCCGAGCACAATTACTTTTCGTCCCGATTCATGCAGGGTGTACTCTTCAACCAGCGGGCGTAGAGTAAGAGGCGTTGCTGACATTTCCCGCAAAGCGACGAGATTCAATTCGAGGTCGAAGTGACCGCTGTTGCAGACGATTGCCCCCTCTTTCATAGAGGCGAAATGCTGTGCGTCTATGACGTGCCTGTTTCCCGTGACGGTCACGAAGAGGTCTCCCAGAGTGGCGGCCTCCGCCATCGGCATGACGCGGAAGCCGTCCATCACAGCCTCTACGGCTTTGATGGGATTTATCTCCGTCACAATCACATTAGCGCCAAGTCCCCGCGCGCGCATCGCCACGCCCTTACCGCACCACCCGTAGCCCACCACCACTATGATTCTGCCTGCGATCAAAATATTTGTAGCGCGGATGATGCCGTCGAGCGTGGATTGGCCGGTTCCATAACGATTGTCAAAAAAATGCTTCGTCTGAGCATTGTTGACGGCCATAGAGGGGAAGGTGAGTAGTCCCGCCGCAGCCATCGCCTCAAGCCGCACCACGCCTGTCGTCGTTTCTTCGGTGGTTCCCAACAAATCGGCCTTTTGCTCGCCGCGTTCCTTTAACAGGGTCGCTACCACATCCGAGCCGTCGTCAATAATAATATTTGGCCGGAAATCCAGTGCGGTGCGCACATGCCTGTTATAAGTCTCCGTGCTTTCGCCCTTCTTAGCGAAGACAGGAACGCCCCAGTCCGCAACGAGTGATGCCGCCACGTCATCCTGCGTCGAGAGAGGATTGGAGGCGATGACGATGGACTGCGCGCCTCCTGCCTGCAATGTCCTGACCAGATTGGCCGTCTCGGTCGTGACGTGTGCACAGGCAACGAGTTTCAACCCCTCCAGAGGCTTCTCACTCTCAAATCTGGCCCGAATCAGGCGTAGGACGGGCATTTCGCGCTCGGCCCATAAAATTCTGCGCTTTCCATCTGCGGCCAGAGATAAGTCCGTCACATCGTATTCAAAGTCACTTGCAGGGGTGGACATTGTCTGTTGATCCTTTTATCTGTCTACGAAATTAATAAAGTAAGACCTGAACTTCTAGGTTTGTTTAGACGCCGGCGGCGGCACGGAGTTCTTCAGCTCGATCTGAAATCTCCCAAGGAAAGTCTTCATGCTCGCGACCGAAATGGCCGTAAGCCGCCGTCTTTTTATAGATTGGGCGTCTTAAGTTAAGAGTTTCCATGATGCCTTGAGGGGTTAAATTGAAAAGCTCGCGGGCGAGTTTTGAAAGCAACTCATCACTCACACGCCCCGTCTGAGACGTATCTATCAGCACTGAGACAGGCTCTGCCACGCCTATGGCATAAGCGAGTTGGAGCAGACACCTTTCGGCCAGCCCCGCCGCCACTATATTCTTGGCGATATAGCGTGCCATATATGCCGCGGAACGGTCTACCTTCGTAGGGTCTTTCCCCGAAAATGCGCCCCCGCCATGAGGCGCGTATCCGCCGTATGTGTCTACTATGATTTTTCGACCGGTGACACCTGCATCTCCCTGCGGCCCACCCGTCACAAAGCGGCCCGTCGGATTGATGTGGTATTTGGTGCTCTTATCCAGCAGCTCCGTGGAGACGGTCTTTTGTATTACTTCTTTTAAGATTTCCTCGCGTAATTGCTCGTTCGACACTTCCGGCGCGTGCTGTGTGGAGATGACCAGAGCGTCAATGCGGAAGGGGCGTCCGTCCCTGTACTCGACCGTGACCTGTGATTTGCCGTCCGGTCTGAGGTAGGGAAGAGTCCCGTCTCGCCTTTTTTCGGAGAGTCTGCGCGATAACTGGTGCGCCAGCTGGATGGGAAGCGGCATCAATTCCTTGGTCTCATTGCAGGCGAACCCAAACATCAGCCCCTGATCGCCCGCGCCTCCAGTATCCACGCCCATGGCTATATCGGGCGACTGTTTGCCCACCGCGGTCAGCACGCTACAGGTATCACAGTCGAAGCCGTATTTCGCACGTGTGTAACCGATCTCTCTAACTGTTTCACGTGCCACCTGTGAGAAATCAACTTGGGCGGTTGTCGTGATTTCACCCGCGATGACCACCAGTCCGGTCGTCACCAGTGTTTCACAGGCGACGCGTCCGGTCGGGTCTTGTGACAACACGGAATCAAGTACGGCGTCTGAAATTTGATCGGCGATTTTATCCGGATGGCCCTCTGTGACGGATTCAGAGGTGAAAAGATAATTTCCTGATTGGCTCAAGTGAAGAATGCTCCTTATATTATCCTATCAACGCTAAGAGTTGTGCTGGAATGAAAAGACCTGACAACTTAACAGTAGTGATACGGGCTGTCAAGTTAGCCCGCCAAGTCAGGTTAGGCCGCGAATACTACTTGTGAGCGTAATGTTACCATAATATATATTATCGGACTCAAGGTTTGTGCTCCGTATTTAATCCCTGATTCTAAAAAGGTGTTTGCTTGACTTTTTGACTCTTCCTCGCCTAGAGTTCGCTTTATCAAATTTATGGCGATTAAAATTGAATTGTCTACGGCGACACCTCTGCCCTCTCGGACGCAAACCCTGATTGAAAAGATTCTCTCCAGTATTCCGAGAGAGCATTTACGTGGGATTGAGAGAATAAAAATCGTTGATGTGATTAAGGATGCACGCCTGCGTATCACTCAAAACGCTTTACTGCCGGGGCTGTATCACCCGAAACAAGGCTCACAGCCCGCTTGGATAGAGGTCGCCATCAATGCGCTCATCCCTCCATCAAGGCCTTTTTATCAAAAAATACTTCCGAGGCTCTCTTTCAAAGGAAATTTGGCGGCGGTGATCTTTTCTCTCGTGGGCCAGCACTACTACCTGACCTTACGTCACTCCGTTAAAAAAGGTCAAATAGAGGCTTCTGTACGTTCTTATACCGAAAATCAATTGCGGCTCTGGGGCACAAAAGAACATAGCTTGCGCTCCAGAATTTTCAAGCCGTTTCAGCCGACATTGGAACGTTGGGCACGTTCCCTGCAACGTCAGGCTAAAAAGAAGTCATAGAAGCTTTGAATCGTTAGTCGTTATCAGACTCGAAGGCTACGTTGCCGCTCTCCAGCTCTTTCAATAATTCCCTCAACGCACTCACGACTTCTTCACGACTTGTTGTCCCGCCCCGGAATCGTAACTCGATCTTTCCCAACTTATCCGGCAGCGTGTAGCGAAAGATGCCGGGCATTTTCTTTGAAACACCCTCCCCTTCCATTTTGACACGCGTTTGTCTGGCGGCACGGGCCTCGTCCCTTGTCATATGATGCGCGGATATTTCCCTCACCATCGAAATCATAGAGGCGATGTCAGGCTGCCTGACAACTTGCAGCAACAATGATTTAACGTCAATGTCGGCCTGACGGCATTGCTCGCGCACTTCGTCCGGCAGGGTCGCTATGGAGAGAGATTCCGTGATGCTGCTCCTGCTCTTCCCCACTTTTCTCGCGACTTCTTCATGCGTATATCCGAAGCGCTCACAGAGCGCCGCCAGTCCGTCGGATTCCTCCCAAGGGGTCAAATCCTTTCGCTGCATATTTTCAATCAAGGCGATTTCAGCCACCGCGCGGTCGTCAACATCCATCTCTATACAAGGGACTTCACGCAAGCCCGCCGCGCGTGCTGCGCGCCAGCGACGTTCGCCTGCAATGATCATCCAACGACCGTTGACACCGTTGGGTTTGACCAGCAGCGGCTCCAGCACGCCCTTATCTTTGATCGAGGCCGTTAAATCATTTAAATCTCCTATGACCACACGAGGCTGTCCCGGATTCGGGTCGAGTTGATCCAGCGGAATTAAGCGTCCGACCGGCGTCGGGCGTTGACCTGATAATTCCTCTACGTAATGCGCGTCATGTCGCATGTGTACGTGTGTCGGGAGTCCTTTTCTAGACACGTGCAATCACCTCCTCGCACAATTTGGCATATTCGAAGGCACCCGATGATTGCGGGGCAAAGCTAAAAATGGATTCTTTGTATGCCGGTGCCTCTTCCAGACGCACGCTCTTTGTGATCACCGTGTCGAACATTTGAGCGCCGAAAACATTTCTGATCTGTTCATGCACTTCCCTCGCAAGCGTAGTGCGTTTGTCGTGCAGGGTGACGACGACTCCCAACACCCTGAGGTCTGGATTCGGGCGCGCTTTGACCTTCTCTATCGTCTCCAAGAGATCGTCCGTGCCTTCCAAAGCGAAATATGACGATTGAATCGGGATCAGCACGTGTGTGGCGGCCACCAGAGCGTTCACGGTAATCAAACCGAGTGTCGGGGGAGTGTCAATCACCACGACATCGTAGCGACCTTTCAGCGACTCTAAACGATCCTTCAGCCGGAAAGGGGCGTCAAAATCTCCCACGAGTTTGGATTCAAGCTTTGCAAGGCTGATTCTTGAGGGAATCATCTCTAAATTTTCGACTTCGGTGGGATAAATATACCCCGACAGTTCCCCTCCACCGTCAACCAGCATCTCGTATGCGGAAAGATTGACCGCCTGCGGGTTGAGGAAAGAGATGGAACTGTTCCCCTGCGGATCCAAATCGAGCAAAAGGACGCGACGCCCCCGCTGTGCAAAGGCGGCTGCGAGATTAATCGCGGTCGTGGTCTTACCCACACCTCCCTTTTGATTGGCGATGGCGATGATGATGCTCAAGGTTTATGCCTTCACGAACTCGTACGAATTTAAGGGGGCAGTCACGCTTAATTTCACAGCCTTCACATGGTCAGATCACCGCCATCTCCGATGACATCCGGCCACTCGTCTTCCTCAACCGATTCTTCGACCGTATCCGTCGCGGTGTTTCTCGATGCGAGGATCACCTCTTCGCTGATGAAAATTGGAGAATCGGAGCGCAGCGCAAGGGCTATGGCGTCGGACGGGCGGGAGTCTAGCATTAAAGTTTGACCATTGCTATCACGCATCTCGATCACCGCAAAGAAAGTGTTCTCGCGCAATTCCGTCACAACGACACGCTCGACGCGTGCGCCCATCTCCACCACGAGATTTCTCAGTAGATCGTGCGTCATGGGTCTCTGTGGAGCTATTTTTTCGATCTCAAGCGCGATGGCGTTCGCTTCATATGCTCCAACCCAGATCGGCAGCATCGTCTCACTGTTGACATCCTTCAAAATTATGATGGGAGTGCCGCTGTTAGGGTCCATCATCAAACCCCTTATCTTGACTTCGATTTCCATACGAACACCTCGCCCTTTACGTCACCTGTTTTCAGGTAAAAGCTGACCATACAAACTATGCGATTTCGCCTCAACTATCTTCAGGTCGACAATCTTTCCGAGCAGTTCATCTCCGGACGCAAAATTCACGACCTTTTGAGAGGTCGTATGTCCCATCAAATCCGACGACGATCTGGCGCTCTTACGCTCCACCAGTACCTTAACCTCTCGCCCTACATATTCTTCATATCTCTTTTGCTGGAGGTTCATCTGCATCTTTTCGAGAGCCAAAAAACGTTCGCGCTTCTCAAGCGCCGTCACACTCTCTTCTAATTTGGCCGCAGCCGTCCCCGATCTCTCCGAATATTTAAAGATGTAGAGACCGTCGAATTCGCATTGCTCGACCAGTCGCATCGTATCCTCAAACTCCTCTACGCTCTCGCCCGGAAATCCTATGATGATGTCACTCGTCAAAGATATTTTTCGACGCGCATTCTTAATCGCCTCAACTCTTGAGAGATAGTCCGAAACCTTATAGCCGCGACGCATCGCCTTCAAAATACGATCATTTCCCGACTGAACAGGCAAATGAACCCAGTTACAGAGATTTTCGTGTTCGTCTATGGCGGCGACAATATCTGTGTGAAAATCTCTGGGAAATGAAGTGGTGAATTTAATTCTCGGCATTCCTGTAGCCGCGACTGCCCTCAGCAGACGAGAAAAGGGTGTGGCCCCACGAAATCCGGCGAGTTCCCCCTCAGACTTCGGTCTGTAGCTGTTTACGTTCTGGCCTATGAGTTGTATCTCTTGAAATCCGTTGGATTTGAGCCTCTCCACTTCCCGGATAATTTCAGATGCCGGACGACTACGCTCACGACCGCGTGAATACGGCACGATGCAATACGTGCAAAACTTATTACAGCCCTCGATAATCGGTACTAAACCTATGTAGGGCGAGTGACGCTCCGCGGGTGAAATGTCCCACCCTTCGTCAAGCTTCCTCTCACCGAGGTCAATGGCCGTTTTCTCACCATCCAAAGACCTCTCTATCAACTGATGAAGCCTGTCCGTCGCCTGCGTGCCCGCAACCATATTGACGGCGGCACTTCTCTCAAAAAGAGCTTCACCTTCGAGTTGCGCGACGCATCCCATGACGCCCAACAGCGGCATCTTCTCAATTCTCTGCTTTTTAATCTCGCCGATACGTGTATAAACCTTCTGTTCCGCGCGCTCACGCACCGAACAGGTGTTGAAAAATATCACATCCGCCGTCAGGCATTCATCCGTGATCTCGTAGCCCTCGGATCGTAGCTTGCTCTGGGCACGTTCCGTATCCGCTATGTTCATCTGACAGCCGTACGTTTCGATATAAACCCGTGGCATTACTTAACCTCTCTCCTCATCCAAATACTTAAAGAGTAATGTAAGACTGTCGCTCCCTGCTGCTATGCTCCAAAATGTCATTGAATGATTAGCGTATCCGGCGAATGTGCTGACTCTCACAGAGATGATGTTTCACCTTAACCCTTGAAGCGTATCATCAAGTAATCAACGACTTAAAACCCCAGCATTCTTAATTTGTCGTACCTTCTCGCAAGACGTTCCTCTAAGGGGAGGGATAATGATTGAGTCAAGCTTGCATAGATGGACTCGTCGAGCAGACTCGCAGCTTCTTCGTGGCTGGCGTGTGCGCCGGACTCCGGCTCGGCGACAATTTTATCAATAATCTTAAGTTGAAGTAGATCATTTGCCGTGAGACGCAGCGCTGCTGCGGCCAGAGGTGCTTGTCCCGCATCTTTCCACAAAATAGCGGCGCAACCTTCGGGCGTAATCACAGAGTAGATAGAGTTCTCCATCATCAAAATTTGATCGCCGATGCCTATTGCCAGTGCCCCGCCCGACCCGCCTTCGCCCACAATCGCCACAATGATCGGGATGCGAAGTCTGGACAAAGCAAAGAGATTGCGAGCAATGGCCTCCGCCTGCCCGCGCTCTTCCGCATCTATTCCCGGATAAGCACCGGGCGTGTCTATAAAAGTGATGAGCGGGCGATTATACTTTTCTGCGAGTCTCATGATGCGCAAAGCCTTGCGGTAACCTTCGGGCTTTGGCATCCCAAAATTGCGAAAACGCCTCTGCTTGGTGTCACGACCCTTCTGGTGTCCCAGGATTGCGACATGCATCTCATGGAATCGCCCGAACCCGCAGATTAGCGCAGGATCATCGGCAAAATGGCGATCACCACGCAGTTCAACGAATTCGGTGAATAATTTTTGAATAAAATCTAAAGTGTATGGTCTCTCAGGATGTCTCGCCAGCTTAACGCGCTCCATAGCCTCAGCCGAAGAATTTTCCTGTGTTTTGCTGGCCGAATCGCTCATAGTCAACTCACTTAAATCCGCAGAGATTTAATTATCCGCTCAAAATCCCAAAGTGAAAGATGATTTGTCTGCCGTCCCGGTAATTCACAAACTGGCTAGCTTTGTCACCCAACTTCTCTGTTCCATCTCTAATGCTCTGGCGATGAGACGGCGGTTAATTTTGGTGAGTTCCTGACGAACCGACGACTCGTTTTGAAAACACATATGTGCCCATTGGGCCGGGCCGTTCGTTCTCGCAGAGCGTAAAAGTTTATACAATCTTTCATCCAGAGGCAGAAACCCGTTGATCTTGCACAGGTTGCAACGCAGAAGCCCCTCAAAGTTAAGATACACCCCGTCCTCTTCATCTAGTAGATTACGCCGGCAATTCGCGCAGGTCTTCAAATCAGGAAGAAACCCTGCCAGTTTCAACATCCAAAGCTCATAATACAGTGTGATGGCCGGTAGTAAATCCGGTTCCAGCATAGCCGCCTTGATACAGGCTCTGACCATCCTAAATAAATTTTCATCGGGTTGATGCGGTGGTACAAAGTCAATGGCGAGTTGCACGAGATAATCGAGCATCGCAACCGCATCGGTTAGCCCCGCCGAGTTAAAAAATGACTCCAGAATCTCGGCACGCCTGATTGAAACCAACTCCTGTCCCTCTTTCTCGAAATACTCAAGCGAGATTAAGGAAAACGGCTCTAACCCCGCCCCGAACCTGCTCTTGAGCTTGCGAGCGCCGCGCGCCACGCCGCGGACTAATCCCTCCCTCTGCGTCAGGCATATCGCGATTTTGTCGGCCTCCGCAAGTTTATATGTGCGCAGCACTATCGCCTCTGTTTCAACAAGCCCCATATCAAATTAAAAACCGGCATCTTATTAAGGCAAAAAGTACAAAAGCCATGATAGGACTAAAGCGACCCCGACAAATTCGGCGAAAACTTTTAACCCGTAGAGAACCCGCGCGCGATTGTTGTCACGACCGATGATGCCGAACACCAACGCCACAAGCATTGCAAAAAGTGCCATTAAAATGAAGTGTTTCAAGACTTTCTCCCTACGCCGAGATCGAAAGCGTCAAGTGCGAGCAAATAATTCATGAGACCCGCGACCATCAGAAAAATATTTCCATACTCGGCGGTTGGCAGCCGTGATTGCTCTGTCACGGCGTATCCGATTCCGCGCGCCACCCAAAAAAGCAGTCCTACGCCTAAATCACAGAGGCCGAAGACGTTTGATAAGACGCCTGCGCTTCTCTCAAGAATATTGTGAAGGTGCCCGCCGCATGCGACCCCTATAAAAAACATCACCCAGACGGTTAGCCCCAGAGACAACCCTCTCACCACATAACCTAGTGAGAGATGCCCGGCACCCGGAATTAACCAGCCGACGAGTGCTGCCAGCCATGCCTTGAATTGACTGTTATTTGAATTTGCCTGACTCATGAATATCCCTCAAGTTCAAGTATTAGGTGAGATGTCGTCGCGCCGACAGACTTCACTATCTGCATTAAGTATTTGATTGATGAATCTTTCGCCGACAAATAATCGCCCTTTGATGATTTTCAGAGCCGATCTCAATAAAGAAGATACTGAGACCTTAAAGCCTCAAACTTTTCCAATCCCGCATGCCAAGAAGCTTCGATATCGTCAAGCGAATCCCCCGCTTCGATAGCCTCTCTGAGCTTTGCCGTTCCGGCGATCACGTCAAACGGATTTTTGTGATAGACGTACTCGTAAGGCGGCTCTTTCCACTTTAATAGCTCACCGTATAAGTCAAAGCATACCTTAACTATAGCCACGCCCGTAATCACAGGCTCAAACTTCTCCCTGTCCGTTACGTGTATCTGTACTCCGCCGCATCCACGCCCCATGTGCTTCTGAAACGTCGGCAGGAAATTCGCCGCGCGAAACTTCACACCGGGCAATCCCACACTATTTAATTCTCGTGCGAATCGGGCCGCCTCGATATACGGCGCTCCAACCAACTCGAAAGGGCGCGTGGTTCCCCGCCCTTCCGACATCTGCGTGCCCTCCAGATGTACTGTGCCGGGAAAGACCGTCGCGCTGTCGAGGGTGGGCATGTTAGGTGAAGGCAGCACCCACGGCAGCTCCGTCTCGTCAAACCACATCTCACGTGTCCAACCATCCATGTTGATGGTTTGGAGTTCGCATCCGATCTCCCAGTGCTTGTTGAACATCAAGGCA
>JBAVPI010000477.1:0-2989 GCA_049692915.1 Pyrinomonadaceae bacterium | reverse complement strand
GCGCGTGTCGGAGCGCTTGTCGAAGCCGTGAGGGGTGGCGACCGCGACGCCTTCGGGCAGCTTTACAGTTCTCACGCCGCGATGGTGCACGGCATCCTGCTCGCGCGCGTGCCTTATGCGGAGGTGGGCGATCTCGTGCAGGACGTTTTTCTGACGGCTTTCAGGAAGCTCGACGGCTTGCGTGATGCGGCGCGCTTCGGCCCTTGGGTCGCGATGATTGCGCGCAACCGCGCGATGGACTTTCACCGGAACAAGCGCGAGACCGAGGAACTCTCCGACAGCTTCGCGCAACGGGGCGGCGCACACGATGGAGCGGAAGCTTCGGAGGCTCTGGAAGCGATCAGGAATTTGCCGGAGGCTTACAGGGAGACGCTCGTGCTGCGTCTGGTGGAAGGCATGACGGGGCCGGAGATCGCGGCGCGGACGGGCCTGCAACCCGACTCCGTGCGCGTCAACCTTCATCGCGGGATGAAAATCCTGCGCGAGAAGTTGGGAATCAGGAGTCGAGAAGTATGAGCGACTATTTGTGGGACAAGACGGGCGACGCCGACGCGGAGGTCGAGCGTCTGGAAGAAATGCTCGGCGCATTGCGCTATCGCCCGCAGGAGTTCGAGTTGCCGCCGGAGATTGAGGCGGACAAGCCGGAACAGCGCCCGCGCAGTTTCTACCAGCGAGCTTCTTATGCGCGGCGAGTTTCTTACGGGGCGGCGGCGGCGGCGCTGCTCCTGATGCTCTTTCTGGGATTGTGGCCCGGCGTGCTGCGTCAACAACACAGCGCGGGAGAGACCGAGCGTGCCGCTTCTCAGCCTCAACCCGCGACGCAGCCCCCGAACGTGCCACTGCAACAAGCATCATCGCCGGGCGGAGATGAACAGGGCGAGGCGATGCCTTCACGGGTAGTCACTACCGGACAGGTAATCACGACGGCGGGGCCGCGCCCTGACGGACTCGCGCGAAGAGACGGGATAACCGCCGGGTCGCCGCGTCGAAACATTCGTGATGAGGGTCGGCAGACGTTTGCGAAGCGCCTCGCGCCCGTCGCTCCGCACGAACGAGACGGCATCGCACGCATCAAGACACGCGACGCAGCCGGCGCGAATTTGACCGCCGTCGCATACACCGCAGCCGAGCAGCGAGAAGCCAAGTCGCAGTTGATGTACGCGCTGCGATTGACGAGCGCCAAACTCGGCGAGGTGCAGCAAAAGTCGCGCACGTCGAATGACGAAAGAATCGTTCCCCTCCAGCGGAACATCACCAGATGAACGGAGCAGTTATGAAATCACTTATGATCCAGACATTGAAATTCACTCTCGCCATCGTGCTGACGTTGGCCTCTATCGCCACGGCAACCAGAGCGCAGCTGACGGCGGGCGGCGCGGCGGGCCGCCTCCAGATTGACAGCCTTGACCGCCTCGCGTCGAAAGCGGTGGAGTCGGCCAACGTCACCCTCAGCGAGGGGCTTTTGAAGATCGTGCCGCCCATCCTCTCGAAGGATGACCCGAAAGAGATGAACATCGGCGAGTTGATCGCGGGCCTGCGCGGAATTTACGTCAGGCACTACGAGTTCGACACCGAGGGCGCTTACGCCGAGAGCGACATCGCGCCGATTCGCGCGCAGTTGAGCGGCGGGAATTGGTCGCGCATCGTCGAGGTGCACAGCCACCGCGAGGGAATCAAAAACATCGAAGTCTATCTCGCCACGACGGGTGGCCGCGTGGATGGCCTCGTCGTCTTGAGCGCCGAGCCGAAGGAGTTAACAGTCGTCAACATCGTCGGCACGGTTGATCTGGAAAAGCTCCGTCAACTCGAAGGCAACTTCGGCGTCCCCGAACTCCACATCGAGCAGGACGAGAAATCCGCGCCGAAAAAGGGAAGCACGGACGCCTCGAAGAAGAAACAGTAGGGCACGTGAGGGGACATGAAAATTTACACTCGAAGCTTCCTGCTCGCGGCGTCGCTCCTGCTGTCAATGACACCCGCTGCTGCGGCTAAGACTGCGGAGATGGGCGACGTGGTCAAGCTCATCGAAACGCACTACGGCGCGAAGCACAAAAGCATCCCTGTGCTCGCGCGTGTCGGGATGAAGACGGGGCAACTCGTCGTCAATCACCTGACCCGCTACGCGGAATACGGAAGCGTCAAGTTCGTCTATTTCGAGGATCAAAACTTCGCCCCGCGCGACGGCGCGGACTTCGCATCAATGATGCGCGCGAGGATGCAACCGGCGTGGGAGTCGCTCGTCGAGGTACGGCTCGACCGCGACGGCGAGCAGACTTTCATCTACACGCGCGAGGCCGGAAAGTTTTTCCGCGTCCTCGCCGTCATCATCGGCGGGCGCGATGCGACGGTCGTGGAGGCGCAACTCGCCCCGCACAAGCTCATGCTGCTTTTGAAAGACCCGGACAACGCGGGCAAGACCCTGACCGACGAAGCGTCCGACGACACGCAGTAGCAGCGACGCCCGAACAGATGACAGGGGCGAACGGCGCGCGACTCTTCAAGGACGATTCACGACAACTTCATCTCCCCGGAAAGCCATCATCCTCGTGACGAAAAGCAAACTTCTCTTACTCGCATTCATGGTGCTGCTTTCGCCCGGCGGCAAATGCTTCGTCGCCCGCGCTCAGGAGCCGGACGAGACCGTGCGTATCAGAACGCGCGTCGTCTTTCTCGACGCGCTCGTTCGCGACAAGCGCTCGAGTGCGCTGGCATCCGACTTGAAACCGGAGAACTTTGAAGTGCTGGCCGACGGCGCGCGGCGCGAAGTTTCGTACTTCAGTCGCGAGGGCGACGCCGACCGCAAGCCTCTGGCGCTCGTGCTCGTGCTCGACCTCAACCGCATCGGCGCGGGCCGCTTTCTGCGCCGCACGGAAATTCTCGAAGCGTTGGCGGGCGAACTCGGCAGACTCCCTGCGCGCGACGAGGTGGCCGTGCTCGCGCTCGACGTGCAGGGCACGGGCCGTCGCGAGTGGCTGGCGCGCTTCACACG
>JBAVPI010000476.1:0-3160 GCA_049692915.1 Pyrinomonadaceae bacterium | reverse complement strand
GTGCCGACGGTCGGAGCCTGATTACGCGGGTCATTCTCCGGCCTGAGTGTCTGAGCTGATGCCGTGGCAACCAGCACCAACGTTATGAGCGCGGCAACAAGCGCTCTGTTCGCGAATCTCATCGCATCCCTCCTCATTGATTTAAGTGATGTCGCTGAGGTACACCGGCCCCGATAAATGTAAATGCGGCTCGCGCACACAAAGGGACGATCAGGTCGGCCTACCTGCCATAAAGTAAAGCTGTGCGAGGCAGAAAATTTAAGCGTGTGAAATGTAGTGCCCGAAGTAAGTTATGTCAACGTCTAATCGCGGTTTCGATGGACTTTGTTCAACTTCGGACGGGGTGGCTAAACGGAGATTGTGAGACGGCCTCGCCGTTTAGCGAATGTTCAGTCAACGATCACATCCGCTTGCATAGAGATTAATAAGGAGAGACTGCGATTGACAGCCTCTCTTCTTCGATAATCATGACGGCGAGTTATTCCGTCTTGCCGAGCAGGCCGCCGAGTCCGCCGAGCATCTCACCGGCCTTATCGGCGATGCCGCCGACGGCCCCCGCTCCCCCGCCGATGACGTTATCAACTTGTCCGGCGACGGGCGCGGGCAGTCGTTCCTTAAGAAATCCGACGACGGTCTGCACCGCCGACCGCGCCTGATCTTCGCTGATGCCCGTCCGCTGTGCGACCTGTGCGACGAGTTCGTCCATCTCTCACGCTCCTCTTTCGCCATCGAAAAACTTTGAATTTCGCTTCGCCGCCCATGCCTTCAGATGAAGACGATGGACTGCGAGTTCGGGATGTCGAAACGCTTGCGGCAGCGCACGTTCTTGCAGACGAGCATGTCGTCAACGCGCACCATGTAGTCGAGCGACTTGGCGAAGCGCGCCCTGTCCTGTTCGCTCGCGCCGCGCGGCAGTTGCGCCTTCTTCGTGCGCCGCAGCCAGCGCACCTCATATTGCGCGCGCTCGCGGCAACTGGGGCAACTGAAAGTCGCGGCTTTGGTTTCCGGTCGCTCGTCGAAAAAGTCTTTTTCGTTCATCAGCATCTGCGGGCCGGAAGGTTCGGAGGTCTAAAGACGCCAAAGACGCCGATTCTCACAAGTGCCTCCCGCCTGCCTCCTTCGTGTGTTCAAGTTGTCTGCGTCGCCGTTTTACGATTGCCGCCGCCGTCAGTATCTCTGTCGCGTCGCTCGCGCCGGCGGTGGCGGAGCACGATGAGAAAGCCGAGCACGCCGTTCAAGAGCATCAGCGAATTGGTGACGACGAAGACCCAGTTGCCGACGAGCCAACTGTAGATCGTGAAGCCGAGCGAGGCGGCCATCTGCCCGACGAAAAGCCACTTCGAGACGCCCTCGCTCGAACCCTCCTGCCACTGCTTGTAAACCTGCTTGGCGATGGTCAGGACGAGAATCCCCGAACTGACCCACCCGATAACTTCCGTCACACGCTACTCCCCCTTGCCTGTTCACGATGCTTCCACTCTCGCGCGCCATTATCACAGACGGGGGCGTCTCACGACAAAAGCCTGCGCACGGTTTTGAGCAGCGAAGCGGGGTCGAGCGGCTTCGGTTCGTAGGCGTCCGCGCCCTGCGTAAGCGAGAGCGTCGCGCTGCCCGTGCCGTAAGCCGTCGCGATGAGAATCGGCGTGTCGGCGATCTCAGGCGTGTCGCGCACACGCCTGACGAGGTGCACGCCGTCGGCGGCGGGCATGTGGATGTCTGTGATGATGAGGTCGGGGCGGAATCTGACCGCCGACTCGTAGCCGCGCACGCCGTCCTCGGCGGTCTCGACCTCGTAGCCCTGACGCTCAAGCGTCATCCGCATCAACTCGCGGGTAACTTCGTCATCTTCGACAACCAGAATGCTTTTCATAAAACAGAGACGAGTTAAGACAGGCTGCCTGCCCGTCGCTCGTTACTCCTCACCTGTCACTCGTTGCTCGCTACTCCTCACCTGTTGCTCGTTAATCCTGACACGTCACCTCTCTTGCCCCTCGCATATCTCGCGGAGGTAACGGAAGCTGTAGATGCCGGTTTCGTGTCCGTCGCTCCAGCGGAAGTTGAGCGCGTAGCGCCCGACGATCTCGACGTTGCCGATTTCCAACTCTTCGGAGATCGTCTCCGGCGCGAGGGTGCGCTGTCCCGTGAACTCGTTGACGCACTGCGCGCACGGGCAGAGGCGTCTGAGTTGCGGCGCGGTGTAGAGACAGGCGCGTTCGTCTGCCCACGTGATGCGCAAGGCGGCGGCGCTCTCCTGCATAATCTCGCGCGGCTCGACGGCGGGGCCGCGTCTCGGTGCTGTATCAGTCATAAAAGAGGGCGGGGAGCGGGCATCAGGGAGCGTTTTTAACAGGCCACGAGTCCCCCTGACGCCCGACCCCTTTATTTGTTTTCGCTCAACGCGCTCTCGACGGCGTCGGCGGTGATGTTCCAGTGCGAAGCAGTCCAGACGACTTTACCGCCACGGAGCAAGAGCGCTTGCGGTGTTTCGTGGCGGACGCCTGTGCGTGCTTCGACCTCGCGCGACACGTCGCGGCTGCGCTGCACGACGACGATTGACACGTCTGCCTTGATACGTTTCATCTGCTGGTAAGCGGCGGCGCTGATCGGGCACGTGTTGCTGTGCTTGAACAATAAGACCGGCCCGTCCTGCGACTGCGCCAGCAACTCTTCCAACGCCTTCGTGTCGGCGATTGACTTGAAATCCGTCCCCATCCGGCCTCCCCCTGTCTGTTCGATTAAATGCTCGCTGAAATTATGTCCTTTGATATTAGCCCACGCCCGCGACGGGCACAATGCCATTGTGACCCCGTTAAAATCGCCCCTCTCGACCCTCTACACAGTCCCTCGCAAGTATTATGCGCGACTGTTTACAGCTTGAGGACTGACATTGGCCCTGCAACGCACATCGCTCCGCAATTATTGTCGCCCTCACCGCCAGTCGCCGACGAGGACGAAGGGTGCCCAGTAAAACGGTGCGCTGTATTTGCGGCCCGCGATCATATTCCGGCGGGCCGTGCGAAGTGCGGCGGCGGGCGTCGTGCCATCCTTCGCGAGTAAATTTTTGTAGAAGTCCGTCATCAGGTCGGCGGTGGACTTGTCGGCCACCGACCACAGGCTGACGCCGACGGTGGGCGCACCCGCATACATAAATGCGCGCGTC
>JBAVPI010000475.1:0-4966 GCA_049692915.1 Pyrinomonadaceae bacterium | reverse complement strand
GCGTTGGTGTGCGTGCGCTGGCCGCGCGCGGGCAGTCCACGACGATGGCGCAGACCGCGATAGCAGCCGATGTCCATCAAACGCTTGATGTCCATCTGGACGCGCTTGCGCAGGTCGCCCTCGACATCGCCCTGCGTTTCGATGACCGAGCGGATGCGCCCCAACTGCGTCTCGTCCAGATCACGCACGCGCGTGTCCGGGCTAATCTCCGCTTCCCGCAGAATCGTATTCGCGCGCGAACGCCCGATACCGAAAATGTACGTGAGGCCGATTTCGACGCGCTTATTGACCGGAAGATCAACGCCAACTACACGAGCCATTTCTTCTCTCCAACTCTCAACAGTTCGTTTTGAAAAATTCGAGCCTGAACCGCTCAGGCTCGAAACAAATATTAACCCTGACGCTGCTTGTGCTTCGGGTTGGTGCAGATCACCCTGACCACGCCTTTGCGGTGAATGACCTTGCAGTTATCACACATTTTTTTAACGGAAGCCCGTACTTTCATCACTCACACACCTTTCGCTGCGGGCGCAAACCCGCCGCCTGACTCTTAAGCAATAATCAATGCGTCCGCGACATTAGTGAGTCAGGTTAAAAAAGAACGCGGCTCGCAAACTGCGAATGATAGCACAACCCTGTGGATGCTCCAAGCGGGGCGGCCACTTTCGCCGATTTCAGGGCATCGCCAGTTCCGCCTCAGGCACTTTTTCCGCGACTTGCGTTAATATTTCAGGGCCGTCCTCGGTAATCGCGATGGTGTGTTCGACGTGCGCGCTCGGCATGCCGTCAAGCGTCACGACCGTCCACCCGTCGGCGAGAGTTTTCGTGTGATGCGTGCCCATGTTAATCATCGGCTCGATGGCGAAAACGTAGCCCGCCTTGATTTTCGTGCCCGTACCCGGCTTCCCGTAGTTGGGGATTTGCGGGTCTTCGTGCATTTTGCGACCGATGCCGTGCCCGACGTAGTCGCGCACGATGGAGTAGCCGTAACCTTCGGCGTGCTCCTGCACGGCCCAGCCGATATCGCCCAGATGTTTGCCCGGCCAGCATTGCTGAATCGCGTGTTCCAGACTCTCTTCCGCCACACGGATCAATTGCAATCTATCTGCGCTGACCTTCCCGACCGGCACGGTCGTCGCCGTGTCGCCGACGAAGCCCGCGAGCGTCGCGCCGCAGTCCACAGAGAAGATGTCGCCCTCTTGCAACACGTACTTAGAAGGAAAGCCGTGGACGATCTGCTCGTTGACGGACGCGCAGATGGAGTACGGAAAGCCGTGATAACCCTTAAAGGTCGGGAGCGCGCCCGCGTCTCGAATCATCTTCTCCGCCGCAGAGTCCAGTTCGAGGGTGGTCACGCCGGGGCGCGTCATCCGGCGCAACTCCTCGCGCACCTGCGCGATCAGACGCCCGGCGGCGCGCATCTTGTCCAACTCTTTTTTTGACTTGCCGATAATCATTGCGGGTTAAATAGTGAACGATGAACGATGAACGGTAAACAGAAGTTATCTCCTTCAATTCACCATTTACTATTCACCATTCACCACCCTTTCGATGTCCACGTAAATCGCTTCGACCTCGCGCGTGCCGTCAACCCGCCGCAAGCGATTCGTCGCGTCGTAATAATCGAGCAGCGGCTGCGTGTCGCGCTCGTAAGTCGCGAGACGAGTCCGGCTCGTCTCTTCGTTATCGTCCGCGCGATGATTAAGCTTCACATCTGGATGAATGTCGCAGAAGCCGTCCGAGACGGGCGGCTTAAAATAGATGTTGTAAATCTCGCCGCAGACAGGGCAACTTCGCCGGCCCGTCATGCGCTTTTCCAGAATCTCGAAGGGCACGTCAACGAGAATCGCCACGAGTTCGTGTCCCTGCCCGGCGGCGAGATTTTCGAGCATCTCCGCCTGAATTGTCGTCCGCGGAAATCCGTCGAGGATATACCCGTCGCGGCAATCGTCGCGGCCCGTGCGCTCTTTGACGATGCGGATGGTCAGGTCGTCAGGGACGAGTCCGCCGGTGGTCATGATCTCGCGCACCTCTTCGGCCAGAGGCGTTCGCGCCTCCTTCAAAGCGCGGAACATGTCGCCCGTCGAAATCTGCGGCAGGTTTTGTCGCTCTTGCAGCAGACGCGCCTGCGTTCCCTTTCCCGCACCCGGCGCGCCCATGAGGATGATGATCTTCGACATACAAGGCCGATGCTGGATGTTAGATGCTAACGCTGGTTTCCGCCCTTAACCGACACCTGACAACCGCGTTACGCTCGACGACCGCGCAGGCGACTACCCGGCCCGAAGAAGCCTTCGTAGTTGCGCATCACGAGTTGCGCCTCGATCTGCGCGACGGTGTCCATCGCGACGCCGACGAGAATCAGCAGGCTCGTGCCGCCGAAGTAAAACTGATAACCCATGCCGCGCGGAACCCAGCCCAGACCCGGCGTGCGGCTGACGAAATCCTCCAGCCCCGTGCCGACGAACGGCAGTCGTCCGACGTTGAAGCCGCTCAACATGATTTGCGGGATGAGCGCGACGAACACCAGATAGAGCGCGCCGACGGTCGTCAAGCGCGTCAAAATCGTGTTGAGGAACTCGGCTGTGTTGCGCCCCGGTCGGATGCCGGGGACGAACCCGCCGTGCTTGCGCAGATTGTCGGCCACCTCTTCGACGTTGAAGATGATGGTGATGTAGAAGAACGTGAAGAGGATAATCAGCGAGGCGAAGAAAATCTCGTAGTACGGGTCGCCGCCGTGGAAACTCTGGAAGAACGTGTGCACACGACTCCCCAGTGAAGCCGTGTTGTTCGGGTCTCCGGGGACGAACTGCAAGATCGTCTGCGGGATGGCGAGCACCGACGAGGCGAAGATGACGGGGATGACGCCGCCCATGTTGATCTTGATCGGCATGTTCGTCTGCTGTCCGCCGACGAGTTGACGGCCCACGTGCCGCTTGGCGTAACTGATCGGGACTTTGCGTCGCGCCGTCTCGACATAGACGATGAAGGCGATGAGTCCGATGAGGATGGCGAGCATCGCCAGCACTCCGATGGCGGCGAAGGTGTCGCCGCTGCGCAGGCGCTCGATGACCTGCGGGACGCCTTTCGTCGGCAGGCCGATGACGATGCCTGCGAAGATGAGCAGGGAGATGCCGTTGCCGATGCCGCGCTCGGTGATCTGCTCGCCGAGCCACATGATGAAGATTGTGCCGGTCGTTAAGGTCAGCATCGTCGTCAGGATGAAGCCCGGCCCGGCGGCCCCGACCTGATTGGATTGCAACCAGCGCGCGACGATGAATGTCTGGAACGTGCAGAGCACGACGGTCAGATAGCGCGTGTACTGGTTAATCTTCTGGCGGCCCGCCTCGCCCTCTTCCTGCAATTTCTTCAACTGCGGAAAGACCGTCGTCATCAACTGGAGGATGATCGAAGCGGTGATATACGGCGTCACGCCGAGCGCGAAGATGGAGATGGTCTGGAAGTTGCCGCCGGAGAAGAGATCGAGGACGCCGAGCAGCGTGCTGCCGACTTCCTGCCAGACTCTCTTCAGTTGCTCGCGATCAACTCCGGGCGCGGTGATGTGCGCGCCGAAGCGATAGACGGCGAGCATGCCGAGGGTGAACAGGATGCGCCGGCGCAGGTCGGGCACGCTGAACATGTTGCGGACGGCGGCGAAAAACTTATCCATAGTTAGCTCTCAGCAATCGGCGGTCAGCTTAAACCCTTTCCGGGTCGGCCAACAAACTTTCACAGCGCAGCCGTGCGACAGAAGTTTTCTGCTGCAAGCCGGCTGCCCGCGGGTTGGCCGCTGACGGCTTTTATCAAAAACGGCTGAAGACGCCGGAGAGACTTTTGAAGGCTCTACACCGCGTCCTCAGCACACTCTCAAAGAATCCGACTTTCAAAGGCGACGATCTTGCCTTTACGACTCCACCGCGACGGGCGCGTCCGGCTTCTGGTGCGAATCAACAACGGTCGCCGTGCCGCCCGCAGCTTCGATCTTTTCGCGCGCGCTTTTGGTGAAACGGTGCGCCGAGATACGCAGGGCCTTCGTCACGTCGCCCGTGCCGAGCACGACGACATCGCCTTTACCCTTGGCGATGATGCCGCGCTCGTGCAGGATTTCCGGCGTGATCTCGTCGTCGGCGGCGAACTTCTGTTCGAGCGATGCGAGGCTCACTTCGATCCACTGCTTCTTGAAAATGTTGGTGAAGCCGCGCTTCGGCAGGCGACGCTGCAAGGGCATCTGTCCGCCCTCGAAACCGATCTTCGCGCTGTAGCCGGAGCGGGATTTCTGTCCCTTGTTGCCGCGCCCCGCCGTCTTGCCGAGGCCGGAGCCGGGGCCGCGACCGACGCGCTTCTTCTTGTGCGTCGAGCCGGGAGCCGGGTGCAAGTTGTTCAAACCGATAGCCATTTCAAAACCTCGTGAATGGTGAATCGTAAACAGTAAATGGCGAAAGAGTTTGTCTCTTCACCATTGACCCTCTACTTATTCAATAATCCGCAGAAGGTGCGGCACTTTGGCGACGACACCGCGCATCGAGGGCGTGTCGGGACGCTCGAATATCTGGTTCAGCTTCGTGAACCCGACGCTGCGCACGATCTCTTTTTGCGTCTTCGGGAAGGCGATGGCGCTGCGATAATACTGGATGCGAATCTTCCCGCCTTCGTCGTTCTGCTGCTCTATGTTCTCGTCAGCCATTGTTTACAACTCCTCGACCTGCTTGCCGCGCAGGCGCGCCAGTTCCATCGGGTCTTTCATGTTGAGCAGACCGTTGAAGGTTGCGCGGACGACGTTGTGCGCGTTGGCCGAGCCGAGCGACTTGGCGCGCACGTCATGCACGCCCACGGCCTGCATCACCGCGCGGACGGCCCCGCCCGCGATTACGCCCGTGCCCTCGGACGCAGGCTTCATCAGCACGCGTCCCGCGCCGTGCACGCCGATGAGCGGGTGCGGCAGCGTGTTGTTGATGAGCGGCACGCG
>JBAVPI010000474.1:0-7219 GCA_049692915.1 Pyrinomonadaceae bacterium | reverse complement strand
CTCTTCGCTCCCGTCGCCAGAGCCGCCGCGCCCTCGCGAAAGCGCACCAGCACGTCACCGGGGACGAACTCTGCGCGCCCAGACTTGTGTCGGCTCGCGCCTGAGTCTCCCGACACGCTCTGCATTTGCGCATGTGCCGCGGGGAGAACAGAGAAAGCGAGCATGAGACTCAAAACTGAAGTGAGCATGCGGCGGGCACGCGTCGAGGGCTGACGAGAGGGATGACGGTATGACATTAGTGAACTCCTGAATCCGGGGAATGGTAACGTCTGGATACGCCGAGCCACAACGCGCGAATTGTGCCTGCCTCGACTCGATTATTTTAGGTCGCCGGAAAAGAATGGATTTACTGGGGGTTTAATAACTAACGGAAAAAAGCGACATCACTGAGACGCCCAATCGGATGCATTGACGGGGACAAAAGATGTATTCGGCAGGGGACTTTTCTTGCTCGCGGGCGGCTGAAAGTGTGCGGGCGGGCGACCTAAAATCTTTGCCCGTATTTCTCCGTGCCAAAGCTGCCGATGCCGTTCAGTCGGAAGCTGAAGATGCTGCGCTTCTCCTGCCGGAGGCCGACGTTGAAGGTCGTGTACTGAGCCGTGACGGAGCAGCAATCCCAAGCGTAGCCGACCGTGGTGGTCGAACTGACGAGCGAGTTATTGCCCCTGCCCGGTCTGTTCTGGAACTCGAAGAAGAAGGACGCGCCGCCGTACAGACCCCGGTCGCGGTCGCCGAGGAAGATTGAAGGACTCCACTGCGAGCCTTGCAGCGTGCCCGGTTCGTTCCCGCGCCGGTCGCTGAACTGCCGCAACGAGGGCGCGAGCGTGACCGCGCGCGTGTAGTAAAAAGTCTGGAAGGCTTCGATGAGATGCACGCGCGGCGCGGGGCGCTTGAAGCCGAAGGAGACGGCCAGATCGCGCAGGCCGCCGCCCGTGCCGAGCGTGTCCACGTCCGTCCGCACGTCGGCGTACAACTCACGGTTGGACTTCTGCACAGACCGCAGACGAGCCTCGATGTTGAGCGGCGAGAAACGACGAGGCACGCCGCCGTAGGTGAAGCCGGAAAAAGTGTTGATGGGATAAAACTGGTTACGCCGTCCCGGTATGAGCGCGCCGCCGAAGTTCGGGTCGAAGAAATATTTTTGCCGAATGGTGACGGATAAAAACTCGTAAGGTTGCTGTGTCAGCGGCGGCAGATTGGCGAGCGAATCGCGCGCGCTCAGGATGTTTTGACCCGCGTCGCCCGCGCCGTTCTTCTTCGCAGAGACTCTGCCGGTCACGGTCTCGCTTGAGCGTCTGGTGAAGAAGCGGTTCGTGACGCCGTACTCGATCTCGTTCGTGTCGGCGATGGCGTCAAGGGTGTCGAAGCGGATGATGCGCTCGAAGTTCGAGATGCCGGAAATTTTGCGGTACGTGAAATACGGCTCGATGACGTGGCGAAACCAGAACGTGCCGTCCTTCCTGCGAAAGTTTCGCGCGAGCGCGGGCGGGCGCAGATCGAGGCTCAGTTCGCCGTAGCCGCGCACGACGTTGCGCGGCAGGACGAGTCTGGTCACGGGGTCGAGCGAGTTGGAATAGTAAGTGCCGCGCACGCCCGCCGAAGCAGTCACGCCCCAGCCGCCGAGACTTAAGGGCACGGTGAAGGTCGGGTGAAAGTCGAGCCGCTGAACGAGAGACGGCGTAACTATCGGGTTGACGTTGCCGTCTGATTGAAACGTTCCGAGGTCTTCGACCGTCTCTTTGCGACTAACGCCGTCGAGACTTCCCTCGAAAGAAAAATAGAGCGGCAGCTTCTCGAAGAACGAAAGCGGCGAGGGGCGCTTGTCGAGTTCGATGGAAGGCAGTTGTCGCGTGCGGATGCGCACGTTCGGGATCGAAGTGACCTGCGTGCGCGCGAGAAAGTTAAAGCTGTAGTCGCCGAAATTTTTGTTGACGAAGACCTGCGAGCGTTCCTCCGGCGAGATGGCCTGCTGAATCGAGTCGGAGAAGATTTGCCGGAACGCGAGGTTCGACGTGATGTTGATGTCGGCGGCGGCGAGGAAGCCGTTCGGGAAGTAGTGCACGCCGTCAACGTAGAAACTCGACCCGCCCTGATCCCGGTGCTGGTCGTCCGGCTTCGCGCCGAAGATGCGATCCTTGACGGTGTAAAAACCGAGGTTGAGATAGGAGCGCGAGTTGGCGCGCGTCCGCACGTCTGCGCCGAGGCCGAGACCGCGCGATGTGTAGATATCGTTGCGCAGGGTCACGTCAGCCGAGCGACCGAGCGTCTGGTAGTAAGCGTTCGAGAGTCGAAAACCCTTCTGGCCCGAACCGCCGAAGGTCGGCGTCAGAAAGCCCGAAGCGCGATCCTTAGGCTTGATCGAGATGGAAGCGTAAGGCAGATAGATGACGGGCACGCCCTTGACACGGAAGGTCGGCGACTTGATCCGCACGCGGTCGTTCAAGGTAATCTCGGCACGCTTGGCGCGGAAGCTCCACTTCGGCGTCTCTTCGTCGCAAGCCGTAATCACGCCGTTGAGAATCACGACGCGATTGCCGCTCACCTTCTCGACCCGCTCGGCGGTGAAGTAGAGCACCGTGCCGTCCTGCGTCTGGTTGGTGAAGCCGGTCGAGTTGACGAAGAAGCCGAGCTTCGTCGCGTAGTTCCATTCGGCGCGCGTGCCCGTGATGCGCTGAAATTCGCCCTGATCGAAGACGACGTTGCCTTCGGCCACGACCTTGTTCGTCGCCTCATAGACCGAAACCTTGTCGGCCTGCAAGCGATAGATGCCGACGCGCGCGTCCACGTTCCCCTCATAGACGCTGACGCGCGCCTTCTCAGGGCCGCTGACGGTATTCCTGTCGGCGCGCACGTCGAGTTCATCCGTTGACTGGAGGGGCGTGCCCGCTCCTGTTTTCGCGCCGATCCCATTGGGGCGCGGGGCGCGGATGGGCGGCTGCTCCTGCGAGAGCGGGTTGACGTTAGGTGTGTCTGTGATCGGGTTCTCGACCTTGCGCTCGGTCGGGTTCGTCTGCTGTGCCGGAGCGGTGCGAGGGATGCTGAGCAGGAACAGCCCGACGAGGCAAATCATCAAGGGCCAACGCGACGCCGTATGTCTTGTGGAACGAGGGAACTTCACGCGCAAGTTTTTTTAGGGCGACATCCTTCCGGTGGACAAAAACGGCGGCGCGCGTGCGAAAATTTCTTTGGAGGAGAAGGGCGGGCGCACGCCGTTTCAAAAACGCGCCGATGCTAACACGCGCCGCCGAGGGGCGACAAGGCGAGGTTACTTTCTCGCGCGCGACGTGTGTTTCAAGACATCACGCGGGTGAACGCAGGTCGTCTCCGCGATAGGATTACGGGCAAACCAAGACCCGCATCAAGCCATAATTTTATTGTCAAAGATTGGTCGGTGTGTTAGTTTTCGTGCTCCAAAACGATTAAGGGTCTTGCCCCAAGCTTCGCGACTCTATTCGCAAGCGCATGCAAAACTTTTGGTAATTATCCCTTGACGGTAGGTAAGGCATCGGTTATACTCTCCTAGTAGTCACGGTAGGTAAAGCGAGAGAGGCGAGCCGATGAAAACCAAGAAAGCCAAAGCACCCAAGTCGCAAAAGTACACCCTCCAAGATTTCGAGAAACAGTTTCCCGACGACGATGCTTGCCTTGAATGGCTCAAGAATTATCTCTACCCTGACGGCATCTTTTGCGAAACGTGCCAGAAGATAACGAGCCATCACAAGGTAGCCTCTCGCAAGTCTTATTCGTGCGCCTACTGCGGGCATCACGTTCACCCTACCGCCGATACCATCTATCACAAATCCTCTACGCCCCTGCGCCTCTGGTTCTACGCCGTGTACCTTATGGCCTCTACCCGTTGCGGCATCTCTGCCAAGCAGATTGAGCGCGAAATCGGCGTCACCTATAAGACCGCGTGGCGCATGTTCAAACAGATTCGTTCTATGCTCTCGGAAGATGGTAGCGAGCCGCTTTCGGGCAAGGTTGAAGTTGACGAAACCTACATCGGCGGCAAGGCGAAGAACATGCACAAGGACGTGCGCGAGCGAAAGATTCAAGGGCGTGGCGCGGTCGGCAAAGTTCCCGTAGTCGGCGCGGTTCAACGCGGCGGCAGAGTGGTTGCTAAGACGGCAGAGTGTGTGAACGCTGATACGTTGATGCCCTTCATCAAAGAACACATCATGCCTGAGTCCACCGTGTTCACCGATGAATTGAAGTCTTACAACGATGTCGGCTCTAGCGGATACGGTCATAAGAGAGTCCATCACTCCGCAAAGGTTTATGTTATCGGCGATGCTCACACGAATACGATTGAAGGCTTTTGGTCGTTAGTGAAACGCGGCATCGGCGGCGTGTATCACAACGTAAGCGCGAAGTATCTGCAAACCTACTTTGATGAATACTCATTCAGATACAATCGCCGCCATGATGAACAGCCGATGTTTATTTCGTTTCTTCGTCAGGTTGAGAAACGTGGCGACTAGCACGGCGCAAGGCATCTTCAAAACCTTCTTTGGAGATGCCTTGTTCTTCGTCAATCGCCTTGCCTTTGGACGTTTCCGCGTCAAGTCTGCCGAAGTCATCAACTCTCACGTAGTCTTGTTCTTCTTCCGCCTGTTTCCTTGCCATAGCAAAATCCTCTCGGTTTATCATCTCGGTTAGTCGCCATGCGGGAATCACAACGGAGTGTCCCGAATGAGTGTCCACGAAAAGCGTATCGCTGTTCTTCAAGCGACCGTCAGGCACTTGCTCACGTACTTTCTCCCGAAAGCAAAAATTACCTCTGTCAATTCCGAGCAACCATGCGCCAAGTTCTATGTCGCCCCTCTCGATTTTCCCGCCCCTCTCAATCCGTAGTTCGCCATGTTCGGGCGGGATACTGAAAATCACAGGCGAGCCGCTAAACCCACTAAGCGAACGCATCTCTATCAAAAATGCTTCCGGCTCGGAATCCTTCTTAGTCATTCTGATAGGTTCATCCGTGTTCGGCATCATGCTAACGATGCCGGAACGCGCGGACGGCATGTTCTGCTTTTTGCCCGCATGATGAACGAACCTACCGACCATATACACGTCATCACCTAAGCCGATGTTTAGTAATTCAACCATCTCTTTAGTGATAAGCATATCTGATTTGATAGCCCGATATAGTGGGGTTGAGTCACTAATCATGCTTTCAAAGCAGACCATAGCCAAGTCACTGTTTTTGTGCGTCTTCCAATCCGCAACGGTAAAGGCTTTTATGATAGTGCTGCCGTCGCGGTTGTTTACACGAACAACGGGCGATTTTGCCTCTTTGATAACGTGGGCATTAGTGACGGCGTAAACGAATCCGAGATATTCATTCCTCTCAGACTTAACCCACACTAAAAAACCAGAGCCACCGCCGACCCGTTGCCCGTCGTCAGTCTCGCCTTTTTCCGCCGCCTCGACAGACGGATAAAGGTAGGTGATAGAATCCCTCACTTGGTCTTCAATGCGCGGCATCTCACTCCGTAACGTGTGAAGTGGCTCTCCATTCGGGACAGGGTAACGCACGAACGGGACGAGATTATAGCCGTAATCATTACCTACGGTAAAGGGATAATTACCAAACTTTTACCTCGAATGACCGGCCTGCGCGTCTGCCGTCCTTGAAGCCAGATTAACAGGGACGGCGGCCTTCGACCCCGAAAGGAAATAGTCATGACCAGATATACCTCGCTCCGTTTTTTGCCGGCGGCGCTCTGCCTCGCGCTGTTCATCGCTTTAGCCGGTAACGCTGTCGTGCGCGCGCAGTCGTGCCCGGTGAGCTTCAACACGACCGGCTCGATTGCCGCCGGCGACGCGACGCAGTCGAACCGTATCACGCGCACCGGCGTGCCGAGCGACTGCAACGGCAAAGCCTTTCCGGGCCTCAACGACGCGACGGCGCAGAACCGGCGCTTCGATCAATACAATTTCACCAACACCAACGCGACACCGGCCTGCATTAACGTGACGTTTACGGGAACCATCGCGGGCCTGCATGTCGTGGCCTACCTCAACAGCTTTAACCCGGCCAACGTGCAGACGAACTACGTCGGCGACCTCGGCGTCCTCTACACCGCCAACACGACCGCCTCGTTCTCGTTCAGCGTGCCCGCCTCGACGAACTTCGTCATCGTCGTCCACGAGACGACCGCCAACGGCCCGGCCAACAGTTACACGCTGACCGTCGGCTGCACCACGCCGCCGCCGCCCACGCCGACCGCAGGTCAGTTGCTCATCAGCGAGTTCCGACTCTCCGGCCCCGGCGCGGCCAACGCGGGCAGCACGAAGGACGAGTTCATCGAACTCTACAACAACACAGACGGGGCGCTCACCATCGGCAACTTCCGCGTCCGCGCCTACGACCCGAACTTCTTCGGCCCTGCCGACGGAGCCGATTTCACGACGACTCTTCCGGCGGGCACGATCATCCCGGCGCGCGGCCACTTTCTTCTCGCCGACACGACCACCGGCGCGGCTGCCGACTCTTACACATTGACCGCCTACGCCGCGCCCGACTTCGCGCTCACCTTCGGCACGACACAGGCCGACGACTTCTTCATTGACAACGAGGGCATCGAGTTGGTCACGCCTGCGGCTGCCCCTGCGGTCGGGGTGATTGATTCCGTCGGCTTCACCGGCAGCGGCGGACGCGCGGGCGAAACAGTCGTCTATGGTGAAGGGACGCGCCTGACGCGACGCTCGCAGACGCCGCCGACCGTGAACTACGCCTACGTCCGTAAGCTGACGACCGGCATCCCGCAGGACACCAATGACAACGCCAACGACTTCGCGCTCGTTTCCATTGACGGCTCCAGCATCGGCGGCGTGGCATCAACGCTCGGCGCGCCGGGGCCGGAACGTTCGACGAGTCCCATCGCGCGCAACGCGACGATGCCGGTTAATTTGCTCGACAGCACCATCATCCCGTCCTCGCCGCCCAACCGCGTGCGTGACTTTACGCCCGTCACCAACGGCGGGTTCGGCACGCTCTCGATCCGGCGGAGGGTGACGAACAGCACCAGCTCTCCGATTACGCGTCTTCGCTTCCGCATCATCAACATCACGACGTTCCCTGTGCCGGACGGCGTGACCGCCGACGTGCGCGCGCTCACTTCGACCGCAACCACCGTCAACGGCGTCAACGATACGGGGACGTGTACGGCGGCGGGACTCGGCACGCCATGCAACGTCAGCGTGCAGGGGACGACGC
>JBAVPI010000473.1:0-1619 GCA_049692915.1 Pyrinomonadaceae bacterium | reverse complement strand
TAAGTTGGCTGCGTGACGAAACCCTCGAAGCCCAACTCTCTTACTGGCGCAAGCAGATGGCGGACGCGCCGCCCCTGCTCGAACTCCCGCTCGATTACCCGCGCCCGGCGACGCAGACTTTTCGCGGCGCGAACCAATCGCTCATGCTCTCAAAATCGCTTGCCGATAAATTGCGCCAGCTGGGCAAGCAGGAGAACGTCACACTTTTTATGTTGCTGCTGGCGGCCTTCAAGGTGCTGCTCTATCAATATACGTTGCAGGAAGACATCGTGGTCAGCACCGCCGTCGCCAATCGAAACCGGCGCGACATCGAAGACCTCATCGGCTTACACGTCAACACGCTGCTCTTGCGGACGAGCTTCTACGGCAACCCGACGTTCCGCGAACTGCTGGCGCGCGTGCGCGAGGTGACGCTCGGCGCCTACGATCATCAAGACCTGCCTTTTGAATTGCTCGTCGAATCATTGCAGCCGGAACGCAGCCACGGCGCGTCGCCTCTCGTTCAGACGATGTTCATGCTTCAGAACGGTTCGGCGACGGAAGAATCTATGGAGTTGCCGGGCTTGACGATGAGCGTTTTCGGAGGGCACGGCTCGACCTCGAAGTTCGACCTGACACTTTTCGTACACGAGATCGCAGACTCTTTGAAAGCCACGATTGAGTACAACACAGACCTTTTCAACGCTTCGACCATCGTCCAGATGCTCAAATATTTTCAAGCGCTACTGGAAAGCATCGTCGAAAATCCCGACAAAGAAATTGACGACATCTCTTTCATGACCACGGAAGAGAGCCAACAACTCATCGAATCCTGGGCGTAGCTCGAGGTTGACTCACAGCCTGTCAATCTCCTCTTAAATTTCAAAAACGATTGAACGGAGAAACCCACTATGAAGTATCAAAGCATTCAAGCAATGTTTAGTGAAACCGCCGCCCGTTATCGGGACAACACGGCGATTATTTATCAGGATCAGCAATATTCGTATGGAGAACTGGAAGACCGCGCGAACACGATAGCTAACTATTTGATTGACAACGGCGCGCAAAAAGGCGCCCTCGTCGGTATCCTCGCCAAGGACTCTTTCCACTTCATTTCATCAATCATCGGTATTCTCAAAGCGGGTTGTGTCTTTGTTCCATTTGACCGCCAACTGCCGCAGCGCAGACTCGCAGCGATGGTCTCGCTCGTCGCTCCGGAGTGGTTCATCATCGAGTCGAGATTCTGGAACATCCTGAGCAATGTGACGGTTGATGCCGCACCGAAAGCGACAGTCCTCTGCGTTGACGGCGAGGCCGTAACCAACGGCGAGCAGCATCTGGCGCAGGCCGTTGATTACAAAAATTACTTCAATCCTGAAAGACCGTCCCGCGAATCTGACGCGGACGACATGGCTTACATCTATTTCACCTCCGGCTCGACGGGGCAACCGAAAGCGATTGCCGGACGCTTGCAGGGCATCGATCACTTCATCAAATGGGAGCTCGAAACGCTCGGCGTCGGTGAGGGCGTGCGGGTCAGCCGCCTGCTGCCAATCTCTTTCGACGCCTCGCTGCGCGACATCTTCCTGCCGTTGTGCTCGGGCGGCGCCGCCATTGGCCCGGCTCCGCGAGACACAGTG
>JBAVPI010000472.1:0-3946 GCA_049692915.1 Pyrinomonadaceae bacterium | reverse complement strand
AGCCAGCCGCGTTGTGCGTCGAGAAACGTCGCGCCGAGCAGGAGTCGTCTCGTCGGCACACGCCGTCGCGACCACGTTGCGCCGCCGTCCGTCGTGGCGTAGAGCGCGCCCGCCTCGCCCAGAGTGTAGCCGTGTTCGCGGTCTGTGAAGAGGAGGCGCACGAGCACCGCATCAACGTCCGCGCCCGTCACCTCGACGCGCGCCCAACTGTCGCCGCCGTCCGTCGTCCGCAGCAGATAGGAGCGCGGCTCATCTTTCGTCTGAAGTTGATAGATGCTCCGCTCGCAGACGATCCAGCCCGTCCGCTCGTCCGTGAAAAAAATGTCGCGCAGAGTGTCTTCGGTCGGACTCCGACGCGCACGCCAGTGAACGCCGCCGTCCGGGGTCGAGAGCAGAGCGCCCTTGCCGCCGACGGCCCAACCTCTCTCCGTGTCCGTGAAGAAAACGGCGTGCAGCCACGCCAGCGTTCCCGATTGTTGTTTCGTCCACGCGGCGGCGCGCGCGTGGAGAGGGCAGAGGGCGAACAGCAGCAGGCAGGCGGCGGGCACGACAAGTCGGGCGTTTGTTATACGCGTTTCAGAATTTGAAATTTCAGAGTTGAAATTCTTCATCGCCTTCATCGGCCCGCCTTAAAAAAACTCGCACTTGAGTTTTGTCGTTTAGAAACCGAGTCCACCCGTGAAGATGCGCGCGAAGCTGAGGATGGGCAGCAGATCGAGGACTTTCTTGACCGTCTTGTACCTGTTGCCGGGAACGAAGACCTGATCGCCGGGGACGAGAAAATAGTTGTCCTGCGACTTCCCTTTTTCGATGGCCGCGATGTCAACGGGGATGAGTTTCATCGTGCGGTCGGCAGTCCAGTGCATGACGACGACGCGTTTCTTGTCGCCTGTGGGCAGCACGCCGCCCGCCTCCGACACCGCCTCATAGACGCTCAAGCGGCGCGACATGACGCCGATGCCGGGCTTCGCCACGTCGCCGATGACGCCGTAGCGCGCGCTCACGGCCTTATCGAGCGAGACCGTCACCTTCGGGTCAATGATGTACTCGTCGAGGTGCTGGGTGATTTCGTCCGCGACCTGCTGCGTCGTCTTGCCCGCGACGTGGAGGCCGTCGCGGATGAAGAAGTAGTCAACCCTGCCGTCGGGCGGGACGGTGATGTTCGCCTTCGTATAACGGTCGAGGCCGAAGACGTTGATGCTGATGACATCCTCCGGGCCGATGCGGTACGAGGTGAGGAAGTTGTTGTAGTAAGGCACTTCGGCGTCGGCGTCCTCGTTCATGCGCTCGCGCCGGTTGGCGAGCGTCTCTTCGGGAACGTCCGTGCGCGTCACGTTCGTGTCGTCCGGCTCTAAACGCTCGCCCGCACTGTTCGGCGACGGCGCGGGCCGCGCGGCGGCGTCAACATTTTTCGCCCCCTTCTCTTTCTTTTGCTCATGCTTCTTTGCGGGCTGCTGCTGTGCGAAGGCACACGGCAAGACGTTTGGCGTGAGCGCGAGCATGAGAGACGCGAGCGCGAGATGCGCGGACTTTCTATTTAACTTCATCACTTCCACCTCCAAGAAAACCGGGGACGCGCATTTGTTCCTTTACGTCCCGCGACCGAACAGAATCGTCTTGACCGTCTCGAAGAGAATCACCACGTCGAGCACGAGACTTTGATTCTTGATGTAATAAAGATCGTACTGAAGCTTCTGGCGCGCGTCCTCGATGGATGCGCCGTAGGGATACTTGATCTGCGCCCAGCCGGTGAGACCGGGCGGAATCAAATGTCGCTGGTCGTAGAACGGAATCTCCTCGGCGAGTTGCCGGACGAAGTGCGGGCGTTCGGGGCGCGGGCCGACGAAGTTCATCTCGCCCTTGAGGATGTTCCAGAATTGGGGAATCTCGTCCACGCGAATTTTGCGAATGACGCGCCCGACACGCGTAACGCGCGCGTCGCCGTCCTTGCTGGCCCAGACGGGGCCGTTTCTTTCGGCGTCCACGCGCATCGAGCGAAACTTGTTGACCGTGAACGGACGACCGCTTTTCCCGACGCGCTCCTGCCTGTAAAAGACAGGGCCGGGCGATTCGAGCTTGATGAGCAGCACCGTCAGGAGCGCGATGGGCAGCGAAAGGATGCCGCCGACGAGCGCCACGCCCCTGTGCGCGGTGATGCGCAGCGCACCGCTCAGACGCGCCTGCCGCCCGCGTCCCGAAAAGATGAGCCACGACGGGCGCATCATATCGAGATGCATGCGGCCCGTCAGACGTTCGTAGAAGGACGCGCACTCTTCGATGGCGACATCGCCGGAGAGACTGAGGTCGAGCAACTGCTGCGTGGGAAACTGCCCCCGCCGGTCGCCCATCGCGACGATGATGCGGTTGACTCCCTCTCGTCGCACGACATCATTCATCTCGCTCGTCAAACCGATGACGCGCGGGTTGACGAGACTCTGGCCGAGCAGTTCCGGCTTGTTGTCAACGAAACCGACGATGCGATAGCCCGCGTCGCGTCGCTCCAACACTTCGCGCGCGATCTCGATGGCGGTGTCGCCTGAGCCGACGATCAGGATACGTTCGCCGACCGAAGGGTGTCCGAGCAGCCAGTGCACGGAGATGCGCCACGCGACCATCAGAAACAGCGCGAGCGGCAGCGCGAACAGAGAGACGCCGCGCCCGATGAGCATCCACGGCACAAGGTAGATGAGAATCGCGAGGCCGACCCACGCGAGGCCCAGAGCCTGTATGAGCCGCAGGACGAGTTCGCGCCGGTCGTGCATGACGACGAAATCGTAAAGGTCGTAGAGATAGAACGCCGCGAGACAGAAGACGGTCGCGACCCCCGCCTTATAGAATCCGAACTTCCCCGTCAACTCGTAGATGGCATCCGCCGCGCCCAGACGCAGATAAGCCGCCGCGATGATCGCACCGTAGAGCAGGCACGCTTCGGCAATGATGAGCAGCACGGTGCGGATATGGAATCGCGGCGACCTCAAAAAATTCCTAAGCCCCCTTCCAAGCCATTCACTCTTCCTCTTTCCCGGCCACGACCTCGCCGCCGCGAATCGTCTCGCGCACCACTTCGCGCCCTTCGGCGTCGCGCCGCTGCGAGTAGCGGCGGTAGTAGTAATCGTGTTCGGCCATCTCTTCGTCCGCGCCGTTGAGGATGATGCCGAGGATGCGCTCGCGCTGCACGGGCGCGAGCACGCGGTCGAGCGCGGCATAACGCGTCTTGCCGGAGCGCGCGACGATCAGCGCGCCGTCGGCTCGATTAATCAACAGGGTGGCATCGGTGAAGATGGCGAGCGGCGGCGCGTCAATGATGATGTAGTCGAACATCTTGCGCACCTCGGCGAGGACGCGGCTGAACTTCGGCCCTGACAGCAGTTCGGCCACGTCGTCGCGCGCCGTTCCGCCGGGCAGCAGGTGAAGCCCCGCCGGTTCTAATTTCACGATTGCTTCGGCGAGCGTTGATTCGCCGGCGAGCACTTCGGAGAGACCGACGGGGGCGTCGAGTCCGAAATAGTCTGCGCAGCAAGGGTTGCGCAAATCGCCGTCAATGAGAAGAGCGCGCACGCCGTCCGTCTGCGCGAGCAGCCACGACAGGTTGACGGCGGTGAGCGTTTTGCCTTCCATGATGCCTGCGCTCGTGATGACGAATGCCTGCATCTTACGGCGTTCACCGGCATGGAGCAGGCGCGTGCGCAGAGAGCGATAACGCTCCGTGTTGCCGGAGCGCGGCTCGGTGATCGCGACGAGATGTGGTTCGACGCGCGCGGCGGAAATCTCCAGAGTGAAGAAGTCCGGCGTGCGCGTCGAACCGGCAGCGTCCAAAGTTGCCCCAGCCACACGCGAAGCCTGCCCGCCGGGGAGTGCCGACCCGACCGGCTGTCCGGTGCGCTCATTGGACGCTGAGCCGTGTGCCGTTCGATCCGGCACGTTGAAGTGTTGACCCGTCTTGAAG